>NZ_CP059576.1:3207500-3507500 GCF_014109825.1 Legionella sp. PC997 | reverse complement strand
ATGCAGATGTCTATATTAAAGACAGGAGCAATAAATCTGCACTCACATTAGCAACAGAGTCTTTTCAAGAAAAAAATGGTTCTCTTATGAGGGTTTTTAAAAGAATTGACGACTCTAAAGAGGCACAAATTTATAAAGCCGTAGAAGAAAAAGCGCGTAAACAGGATTTAGTCCAACTCAAGTCACTGAAAGTAATGTTTCAAATGCGCTTAGTAATACAGCAATTATTACCAAAACATAAGTCTCTAATATTGGCGCTTAAAATAAAAAAACTGGAGCTGATCAACAAGAGAGTTCGAGAAAACTCCGATGAAGTTTTTAATGAGATGCAGGAGACTAAACACAAAACGGAGAATAGGATTATGCGCCCCCTTGCATCTCAGAGAGTAGTTGAACTACAAAAAGAGATGATGGGATTAATTGAGATATTAAAGAAAGATATAGCATCTATGGAGGTTCAATTAAAATCCCGCAGAGATGCTGAGAAATACCAATGGCACTCCAGGGAACAGGACACCCCCTTACATCAAGACATTAAACGAGGCGAAATTGATATCTGGAATCAAAGACGTAACGCAGAAGCGTTAGCGGAAAATATTAATAAAATGAGTGATGGTTATCCCCCTTTACATTTAGCGATACTCTACGCAAAATCTAGCGATTCTCAAGAAGAGCAAGAGACAAGCTTACACATGGCTAAGTTTCTGATTGAAAAAGGCGCAGATATTAATGCTAAAAATACTAAGGGAGAAACAACATTACATTTACTGGCCCAACGAAGCGACCCGGCAGCACTGGAAATAATGAAATTACTCAAAGCACGTCAGGTCCAAACTGAGGCAGTCGATAAAGATGGAAATAATGCCCGACAGATAGCAAAACGAGAATACAACCAGAATTTTCTTAATCTGTTCTCAACTAAATGTGAAGGGGTCATTAAAAAAGGGATTACATTTTTCACAGCACCGGAGCAAGAACCGGCTATGGTTTTATCAAAGAATAAAACTAAAGAGGGACCAGTATTTGAAGATAAAACCAATCTATTTAAACAAATGAGAAAGAAAAAACAAGAGGAACCACAACATCAACAAGAAACGAAAAAACTGTCCGGTTAAACCAGTTTTTAACCGGGGGTTCAATAGGAGTGGTTAGTAACTGATTCATAGAATAAAGCGATAACAAAGAATACAATTGATATAGAGCGTCTACCAAACCAGGAGCGTATCTACATTTCAGAAGAAGATAGAAATCTATTTTTAAAGACATTTTCTGAGGTATGCTTAAGAAGATAGAGCAAAAGACCAGTACAAGAAATGAAGGAATTCAAGTTGCGTACAAAAGTGGTCAATTTAGTTTAAAAGAAATTGGAGAATATTTTTGCTTGCATTATTCTAGTGTGAGTAAAATAGTCAAAAATTACGACTCTAGTTTCGAAAATTCACAATTCAAGGCCTGACCCCATAAGTGTTAACGAAATCAGAAATCGATTCTTCAGAAAATTTTTTATACTCAATTGACAGATAATGGTTTTAAAAAAAATTGAAGATAGAATAGTCGATTATTTTTTTAAGCTTTCATTACCTGACAATAAAGAAAGGTGTAATTGATGAAAAGAACTTCTAATGATCCACTGCACGGTATTACCCTCGAGGCTATCTTAAATAGTTTGTTGCTTTGTTATGGTTGGGAAGGCTTGGCGGAAAGAGTCAAGATTAATTGCTTTTCTTCGGACCCCAGCATCAAATCAAGTCTTAAATTCCTGCGCAGAACACCATGGGCAAGGAGTGAAGTAGAAGCCCTTTATCTTGCGTCCTTAAAAAATAAAAATTGCGACAACCCATAATTACTGGAGTATTAATTAATATGAAGGATGTTTTCATTAATAAAGAACCTGTTGAACTTTTCAAAATTCTTAAATTTGAAGGTATCGCCTCGAGTGGAGCAGAAGCTAAGGATATGATAGCTGCGGGCGCTGTATTAGTAAACGGGGTAATAGAAAAACAAAAAAGAAAGAAGATGGTTGCGGGAGATACGATTGAATTGAAAGGCGAGGTCTTTCGGCTAAAGTTGGGTACCGATTAACAATTAATACAAGCAGGCTAGTAAAAATGGGTAAAAATCCGGAAGAATTACAGCGCTCCAAAGATGTTTTCAATTTTTAGAATAGGGTATTTTGTTGCGAGCTAGAAAAGCAGATAGTGATTAAATCTGTTATTAGGCCGAAGCAAGTGTGACTCGAAGGTTAAATTATGATGTGTAAAGTTGATCCTAACAATATTTCTATTTTACGCAGTGTTGCGGGAGTATTTTTACTCTGTGGATTTATTTCCATAGTATTAGGTAAAACATATTGTAAACGAACTATTACACGCATAGAGGAACCTATTTCATTTTGGGGAACGGTTGCTATTTATTTATCATTGGGAATAATGATGCTGTTGGGGACTTATGTATGCCAACATTAAACGGTAAGTCTAATTACTTTTAATCTTTAAGTATAAGTTGGAAATCTGAACATTATTAAATATCAAAGGGTTTTTGCGGGAAATTTTTCGTAATGGCAGGCAAGATTAAATGCAAACCATCATTGAAGAGCTATTTGATAGCGAAGGCCAATATCGAGGGGAGTAGTATTAATCAAGGGCCACTCTTTATTCCCCATTACACTAACGATATTGTCCGTTTACAAATGCGAGTTCTTTATATAAAAGGATGTACCAAATGTTTTTCCAAAGACTCTATTTACGCTAAATACGTATGCAGAAAAATTTTACATCTTTGTACAAAGACTAAAAATGACGTAGGGCAATTGTAAAAATAATCTCTGAGTGTTAAGAAGAATATGCGCTTAAATATAAGTCTGATAATTAATAGCACCAATACGATGAACTGTTATTATTAAAATTTAAAAAATATTCCTAGAATGAAAGTGGGGAAGGTAACTAAGTTCCATTAGCATGGTAATCACAGAAATGAAGATGATACTTCAGCGTTTGTCTTAGGTTGGTATTGCCGATAAGTCGGGATGGGTTCCCCATTCTCTTGTAATCCACACCCATCTTTCCCCATATCTCTAATCTTATTAAACGCATCTTGCGCTGCTTTCTGCGCTAGTTCTACTGTTTTGCCTTTGGTGGAATCCCATATCTTTTTCGCATCAGGATCCATATAAGGAGATTTATTTTCTTTCGCTGCTCTCTGGTATTGCCTTAACACATCATAATTGCCTACATGATAAGCTTCCAATATTTCGGTCAGCGCATGGATTTTCAAATCTCTTTTTTTATCCTGATGATATAAGCGGGCAGCAGATGTCCGGTCTTTACGTAAGGCAGCAATATGTAAGCGGATCTCACCTTCTATACTTGGATCAGGTTTATACTCGCCTAATTGTTTGCTATCAGAGAATTCTTTTTTCCGCTCTCGATTGTTGTCTTCCTTGTAATCCTTGTATGCAGATGGAGGTAACTTGGGTATAAGGAGACTATGTTTAGGGAAAAAGGTCATTTCGGCAGTGTTAAAGCAATCATCGTTCCGGACCCAGCACCCTAGAGTATTGCTGAGCTTTTTTTGGGCCTCTTGACGTTGGGCATCTGTTTGACTCCCATATTTCGTGAAGTCGGTACCCCAAAAAACACGAATACCTTCATGCGACTGTACGAATTGATGTGCTAAAGACATAGGGTTATCTTTATCTGTAGTGGCATCGTTCTTCTCATAGTGTCTGGCATGAGTAAAAAAAACGTCTGTTTTTTGTGTTACTGGATTGAGGCCGAGGATGGCTAATCCCATACATCCATTGAGGCCTGAAGTCCATAACATATCTACATCAGAATGTTCGATATCTTCGATAACCAATCCCGGACCCTCCCCGGTATCATTACCACTTAAGCCAATGACATGTTTTATTGCCGTTTCAAACCAGCTGTCTTTGCCCACTTGAGTTCCTTTAGGAAATGAAATGTCCTTTCCCCAGCAATGATCACATGAGTATAACGTATCTGGATTGAGTTCTTTAGAATACATGATTAGCCCAGGATTTGATGAGCAGTTATAAAAAGTATAGTAGGAAAAATAGAGAACATTTGCGCTATAAGGGGGGGAAATTAGCGAATCAGAATTAAAGAAGATATATCAAGAATTTTTGCCTATAGGCTTAGCCATTTCGTTAATCTCATCATTCAAGAAGTGAGGGTCTGCAAAGCATTTTTAATGAGCAGCCTCAACTATAGTTCATTATGCCTCCTTCATTCTTTTTTATTTTTCCCATTGACTTGGTAATATCGTGTACATTTTAAACTATAATAAATCATCAGGATTTTTTTAATTAATCTTAGGAGTGATTGAAATTAGAGGTAGCGTATTGTGTTAAAAAAGCATGAAGATACCTTTGTGAAAGAGGACAGTAAGAATTTACCCAATGTTAACTATTTATGGATTGGTCCTCCTAAAATTGATTCTTCCGGAGAAAATAAGTTAGGGTCTGATGTTGAGGATGTTATTGAGGTCTCACGAAGATGCTCGAATAAGATTTGCTATTATTGCCTTGATGAACATGTTCCACATTATCATGATTTATTCAAAAAGCATGATTGCACTGTAGCGGTTAAATCAATAGATCAATACATCGCAGCCATGCAAAAAAATGAGGATCCTTATATCCGGGAACAAGCGAATAAAATGTCGGAGGTTAGAAGAGAGCTTTTGGCGGAACCTCGCAATCGAATTGTAGATAGAGTGGCCTTTAAAGATGCTTTCTCTTTATTCTTACTAGCAACTGAAGGTGGATATGCGTTAGATGCAAGCGTCCGATTTGCCGATAATACAACTCACTTTACTTTTCCACTTGAAGATAATTTTAAAGCACCTGTGGGTCAAGAGTACGAATCATGGATGTTATATGCATCCCCTACTAAATTAGATCAACCCAGAGTTGCATTGGATAGCTATTTATCAAGATGGGATTCTGTTCAGCAGATAATACGCGAAAATGTGGATGATATTCATAGAATTTCTAAGTTTCATCAAAATAATGCATCCTTAATCATTGATTCCATTACCAAAGCATTACATTCAATACCCAGCAATAATTTGAATAAATGGAGATTTCAATTTGATAAAACCAATACAAGTTTAGCAAAAGTAAATGGTTTTCCTCTTGTAAAAATGTACCGTAACAGCCATAAACCTCATCTTGAAGTTAGAGAAATCATATTGAAAAGGATCACTGAGTATCTTAAACAACCGAGTGAGGATCAAGACAATCGAAATGAACTCATTTCTCACTTAGAAAAAGAACTCCATAAACTTAGAAATACTGATGCTGATGACTACCGCAAGATGGTTATATTAAATGCTAAATTACATCAAGTTTTCGAAGCATTAAAAGAACTAGACAGGTGTTTTGAACAGTTACCCAAGGACAATAGCGAAATTAGTGCTCATGTGGACAAAGCATATCATCAATTAAAAAATTGGTTGCAAGAAAAACCCCAAATTTCCGATGAAAATCCACAAATGATTATGGATAAGTTTAGGGAAAATATAGATAAGGTCTCCCCAGAGGTTAAAAAACAATTAGACAATATCCTTTTGGCTAAGGCTCATGAAGATTTATCCAGTAAAAGAGACCTAAATCATCTTGATGAGAATGGAATGTCTTTATTCCACTTGGCTGTTTTATCTGAAAAGCCCGCGACGATTAAAGCGCTTTTGCAAAAGAAAGCGGAGCCCAACACATTGGATTATGCTGGGAAAAGTCCACTGCATCTCGCAGTCCAAAGCGGCAATCATGATCTTGTCAGAGCACTCTTGCCTAAAATAAATGGTGCTAACCCTAATGTGCTTGATGGGGATGGGTTGCCCCCATTACATTACGCTATTCAATTGAAGCAACAGGAAATGGTTGGTTTTCTTTTACGGCGACATGCAAATCCTGATATGCAAGACAAACAAGGGCTTACTGCCTTACATCACGCGATAAATTCAGGTGATATGCCACTCTTTAACCTAATAATCGATGCGTTAATTAAAGAAGGTCGAGGGCTTAACGCTCCCGATCAAAATGGGTTGCCCCCCTTGGTATACGCATTAAGAAAAGGTAATCCTGAAATGATAGAAGTCCTTTTAAAAAAGGGTGCAAATCCAAATTTTGAAGATAAAAGTAACTTAACCATTTTTCATCATTCAATAAAAACAAATCATCCTGAGTTTCTCAAAACATTCGTTGAGTTCGGGGCAGATCCAAACATACCAGGAAAAGGAATATCTCCATTACATTATGCGGTTTTTTTCGGTACTGCTACTTCGGTAGAATCCCTATTAGACGTAGGGGCAGATCCCAATATACGGGGTAAAGATAATAGAACCCCCTTGCATGTAGCTGCATCCCAGGGAAAAAAAGAGGTCGCAGAATTGCTGGTAGGTGGAGGGGCTAAAATAGATGTTATTGACAATAATAAGAAATCTCCAGTCGAGTATGCCAACTCCAAAGGATTTCTATCAATTGCTGAAATGCTCATTAAATTTCAAGAACAGAAAACTGAAATTTCCGAATCAGAAAAGTCTAAAGATACATCAGCTGTTTTTTTACCTACAGTATCTCAAAGTCAACAAGGCTTTTTTGATCATTCAAAAGAGCCAATAAGCACTAACCCAATACAAGAATTTAAATTTGGAGAAGGGCCTAAAAAGTAGGTGCACGAACGAGTTGCATCCACCTTTAGGCAATAGGGATAAGAATCTTAGCACTAAGTTAGAATATCAAAGGGTTATTGCGGGTTTACTACCACTCAGCGATATGACGCCTAAATCAAGAATTAAATATTTTATTGGTGCCACCAAAACGGCACCATTCGCAGACAATTTCAGCGCTACAAAGACAGTTAAGGTGTATCCAGCATCGCCTCTTTACAGTGTGCGTCGGGATGCTCTCTTGTACTTATGCTGTAAAATTCGTACTATAAAATTTATAAATATCAATGGGGTTAATATGAGGCGAGCAGGTTTATTTATTATAGGGATTCTCGTTATTCTAGGATTTTTTATTATCAGTGGTATCAATAAAATTCCAAGATTGGATGAGAAAGTTAAAGCATCCTGGATGCAAGTACAAAATCAATATCAAAGACGATTGGATTTAATTCCTAATCTTGTGAATACAGTTAAGGGGTACGCTAATTTTGAAAAGTCTACTTTAACCGATGTGATTAATGCTCGCGCCAATGCAACAAAAGTCACCCTTACCCCGGAAATGTTAAACGATCCTGTGGCTGTGAAAAAATATGAAGAAGCACAGGGCGCTCTGTCTTCAACCCTATCAAGACTTATGGTGGTTGCAGAACGATATCCTGAGTTAAAAGCTAATCAAAATTTCTTGGCACTGCAATCTCAGCTTGAAGGAACAGAAAATCGAATCGCTATTGCGCGAAAAGATTATATCGACACCGTTCAAGAGTATAATACAACGATTAGGACGTTCCCTGGGATTATTTGGGCGAAAATTTATGGTGCCCAAATTAAACCTTCATTTACAGCAACTACAGGTGCGGAAAAGGCACCCCAGGTGAGCTTTTAACCTATGCGTATTAATGCGCGTCCGTTAATTGCATTTATACTAATCCTTTTCTTTTATTTAGGCAGCAGCTTAGCAGTTGCTGCACCCAATTTTCCGACCCTAACGGGCAGAGTCATCGACAATGCGCAACTCCTAACCCCTAAGGCCCAGCAGGACCTCGAAACTCAATTAGCTAAATATGAACGAACTACAACGAACCAAGTAGTGGTATTAACCCTCCCTACGTTAAACGGTTATGATATAGAGGATTATGGCTATCAACTCGGACGTCATTGGCAAATTGGACAAAAAGGCAAGAATAACGGGGTGATCCTTATTGTTGCGCCAAAAGAACGAAAAGTACGGATAGAAGTAGGATATGGATTAGAACCTGTTATAACCGATTTGTTAGCCAATCAAATAATTCAAACGGTTATCCTTCCTTCTTTTAAGAAAGGGGAATATCAAAAAGGGATTATCGAGGGAACCCAGAGTATTCTCGATGTATTAGGTGGGGGTAAAATTACTAAAACCAAAGCCAAAACTCAAACATCGTCCAAATACGGCTGGCTGGAATGGCTTTTCTTTCTTTTAATCATTATTTTTTTCATTCGCAACCCTAGTCTTGCCTTTTTAATATTTGCGGGTTCCGGAAATCGATTCGGAGGAAGAGGTGGAGGGGGCGGTGGAGGGTTTAGCGGCGGGGGTGGTAGTTTTGGCGGCGGAGGTTCATCAGGATCATGGTAAAGATTTTTTCAACTTTAGAGTCAGAGCAAATCACCAAGGCAATTGGTTTGGCGGAGCAACGTACTTGTGCCGAAATTACGGCGGTTGTTGTCCCCAGAAGTGATCATTACATTGCCGAAATGATGCTGTATGGTTTTGTTTTTGGAAGTTTAATCAATTTTGTATTGTGGGAAATTACAGGATTAAATAAATTTCCTTTATTTTTTTTAATTCAACTGTTGTGTATGTTTCTGGTGCCTTTTATTCCAGGTTTAAACCGGGTTTTGCTCTATTTATTACCCAGGAAATTACTGTTCCATCGCGCATCTCACTTAGGTGCAGAGGAGATATTGGCCCTTACTAAGGCGGTATCTCATGAGATTCCTGTTGTTTTACTGTTTATTTCCATAGCCGAACATTATGTTCATATTTTACCCAATCACAGGGTTGCTAATAAAGTGGATGAAAAGTCATGGGATCCAATTATCAATGGATTTATTTTAACTTTAAAAAGAGAGAATTTGACAAAAGCCTGTACTGAAACAATCAAGGAAATAGCAACCCTTCTTGAACCCATTTTTCCTGAGGATGCAGGAAAAAATTTATATGAAGATGAAGTGCGTCATGGCTCAAAATAAGGTAGAAAATCATTAAGGGCAAGGGCGCAGACTAAATGGCTTCATGCCCCAGCGATGCACTATATTAAGTATAATTTTCCTATATTCGCTACCAATACAGTATTTAATTTTGTAATTCATCCTAAATGTTCAATACACTAGTTTTTGTGAGTCATTTAAATATTCTTCAACGGATATTTGAACCGTTTCTTTATGTTTTTCCAGTTTTCTTGTGTAATTGATATCTTTGGCATGAATACTGAAATTCAAAAAGCTCCCCTTAACCGGACAAAAAACTCTCTTTTTTTGTATCCATTTTTCTAAAGAATCTCCATTAGTAGAGGCTCTGGATTGTTTAATAACTTCAGGAAGCTTATTATAGACTTTCATAGACTGAATACTACGTATAAGAGGGGTCAATAGCTCCATACCTTCTTGAGAGAAATCAGCTAGCGTGAACATTTTTATATTCTCATGTTTGGTGCCTTCCAATGTAGTAACTCTTTCAAGCAACTCATATAAATCCGCAGGACAAATATTTAACAGTAATGCTGCATGCTCTCGTACGAATGTTTGACAATGCTTCCCGGAATATTGAATGTTTCCCTCTCGACCATCAAAATAATAATGCTTCCCATCGGGGAGTGCAGCTCTAAGTTGATCAAAAAAACTTTTTAGAGGGCCGTGCATATTAAAAGCATCAAGAGTTAAAGTGTTAAAAACACCCTCTTTAAAATAAAAATCCACGATAAACCAATGTTCGAGTAAATCATTTTTTACGCCAATTGCAATTTGAAATCGATAGTTTTCGGGTAATTCGCTCATTGAAGCATTCAACGTTTCAAAAAAAGATGGAAGGCGTCGTAAGGAAGTCACATAACATTGAAATTTTTTTCCTTTTTCCAAAGACGACTGTTTTTTAAGTTGCATTAACAGGTACATATCAGGAGGGGTAATCCCATATAAGCTTTGATTTTCAGTTTTTGATTGCATGGTAAACTCAGATAATAAGTGTTCTGTACAAACATTCTACAATATGGTTATTAATTTAATATTAAGTGAGATTCTTTATTCTTGGATTAAACGAGGAGAATCATTCCGATTTGTATCAAGCAAATTGAATTTCGAAGCTTTATGACAACTCTTTCGTTGGTCTTTAGTAGTTACTACATAAGTCTTTAAAATGATTAACTATTTCCGAGCTCAAAGGCTATGAAAAACTCTCTATGAACTACAAAATCCTTATAGGCTGCGGCATTGTCTTTAGATGAAGAGGATGTTGCTAAGAGATAGATGTCCAGTTTTTAAGCAGTTATTTCCATTTTGGAATAAATTAAATTCTAAAATTATCCATTCAAAAATTACATTTATTTGAATAACCTCTGTTAACAAAACTGATTAAATATCACACGACACGAAGCTCTTTTTGCAATAAAGAGTATGCATTGAAACACTAAATATAAAAATTATGAGTATTTATAGAGCTATTATCGAATTAGAACAGCTGCATAAACAACACCTTTATTCAGATCAAAAATTATTTATAGAAAATAAATTAAGACAATTGAAGAAGTGTTTCAAATCACCATCCCCAGCTTATATTTATAAAATTTATGAGCAATTAGATTTTAAAATAAAAAACCTTCCTCAAGGATTTTATCAACTAAAATTGCTCAAAGCCAAAAATGCTGTATTCGAAGTTATTAAAAGACAGAGAATTTTATCGGCCAATAGAAAATTTAATTATAAAAATGCTACCCATGTAGATGAAGTATTACAGGAAATTAACAATAAGGGTGGGAAGTTAATTCTACCCATCCAACAAAGTAAAGATAGTTTATGTGGTAATTCACAAGGTGAATGCGCGGGCTATATCACTGAATGGGCGCTTTGTTTGATTAATGGTAAAAGACCTTTTGGTGTTATTGATCCACACAACTCTCCTTTTAAAGCAGCTAATGCAGACGTACGGCGTTTTTTTCCAAATGCTAATCACCTTGCCCCTTTAACAGAAAGAATTTGTCGCCTACAAGATTTATATGGTTCACGCTTATGGAATGGAAAAATCGCAGATCAATTTTCTCTTAGGCCTGTTTGTAAGCAAAATATCTATTCTTTACATTTTCATAAAAATACTGAAGAAATAGCATCTAAATTAATTTACTTAACGAAACAAAATACCAGAGAAGTATTCCACATTTCTTTAGTAGGTAATTCTGGTCACTCTTTGGGATTTTATAAAGATGATAAAAAGAAATATCACTTCCTCGATCCCAATCTGGGATGGTTTATGTTTCAAAGCAGTACAACATTTGAAAAATTTCTACCCTATTACTTTAAAGAATTAAATTATAATCATCCCTATTGGTCCTATATGATCAATTCTTATTCTTTAGAAGGTACTCCTCATGCAACGTTACCTCACTCTTTTTTGTCAGCGGGCATACGTTATAAACTTAATAGGCTGTATGGGAATTATATCGTTTTAGTAGGCAAAAAAATAAAAGAGAAAATAAATAGCTTTATAACCATGTTTTTTTCCAGAGATGAGAAAGAATCCAAAAAACCTTATAATTTTCGGCCGTCTTTTAATAAAAATGTGTCATCTAAAAGTGATTTTAAATTACTACATCCGAATACCCTTTTACATTCACAAGAATCTTATCATAATATTGCGGGCAATCTTGCTATGCCTACAACAAGATCTAATCGTAGAAGAATTTACAATCCTCAGCAAAAAGATTTATTTAACTCTCAATCTCCTAGAATCCAAGGAGTTTCCTCTGGCATATTTGAAGCAAAACCACATAATCCCAATGTAGAGGATATCGATGCCATTAAATTGGTGCCATCTCGGCTTTTGGCAATTTAGCGATCCACCGTACAAACGCAGTTGTATTGCCTCACCTAAAATAATTCACGGACAAGCAGCTTACGAGGGATACCTTATTGCATGAATTATTTCAATAATCAATAAATAAGAGGGGATTATCTTACTAAGCTGATTTAGTATGTAATTACTGAGCCATTGAATGATAAACCCTGAGAGAAATAAACTTGTTCCCTATTTAAAACAGAGGTGATTGATTCAAACCACCTCTTAATTTTTAAGAGAACATATTTTCCAAAGGAGTTACCTTTTCATCAGAATCTTTGGATTCTGGCTTAAAAAAGCCGTTTTTTTCTAAAAAAATTGCGGTTTTTCTTTTACCTGCATCTTTTGAAGGTTTCTCTTTTAATGTTTTTGGAGAACTGGACGTATTTAACTCTTCAAGTTCTTCTGATGTGACAAGTTGTTTTCGTAGGTTATCCAATAAATGGATGAATAAGATCGGATTTTTTTTGTCGGCTAATTTTAATTCATAATAATATCGATTATTTATTTCTAAAATTTTCAGAACAGCACATTTTAATTTTTTAAAACAACGTTTGAAAAGAATTGATTCTTTTTGGATTTCATCTCTTTTCTTGCTTTGTTGTTTATCTGTTTTAAATCTCTTGAGATGTAAACTATATAAATCAATCAGCACCTCCGCGGTCTGAGTGGGCTTATACATCTTTTTATTTATCACTATGCATGGAAGTATGTGGTTGGGTAAAAAATCATTATGGAGTGTATCGAGGGCTGATTCTATTGCGGGTATATTATTTTCCAAATCTAATAAATCCGCTTTTCTAGGTTGTAATCTGACAGAAGCCCAATATTGACTTTCTTCATCAACGGCCCTGAACTCCTGGATAAATGCGGTCATATTGGTTTGATAGGTAGTTATTTCAAAGTTAACCAATAACTTAACCTCCAATATTTTTTTTAAAACCATACCCAAGGTTTCTGCTCTGAGTAATGGATTGGGATTTCCATCAGTTGCAAAGGTAGCTTCCGTTAAAAGAAGTCCTAAGAAGGGAAGCGCACTTCTAAATGCACCGTATACTTCACGCAAGTATTTTGAGTTTTTTTCGGAGGAAATTAATTTATTGATTTCCTCGATATAACGGAGATCTTTAGTTGACAATCCCTTAAAAGCAGTCGGTATCCGAGAAGCATTCTTGTCATACAAACGAGAGATATTTTTGTTATTAAGAATACCTGCGATAAGCATCATATGGTTGAGATCAGGATAGTTCTCTCCTTTAAGTGGACATAATGCCTGTGCTAAATCAATAATAAACTGAAGGGCAGTTTTTAAATTTTCCGGTGGCTGACTCAAAATTTTAAAACAGAAGTAACTGCTCAATCGGTTAAAGCTGCCTGTCAATTCCTTTATATTGGGGGAAAGTATGTCTTTATCCGCTTTTAGCCAATTTCCATCATTAAATTCTGTAATTGAAACTTTTTGATAAAATGTAATTGTCAGCTGTCTTAATTCGTGGGCTATTAACAAAACCTCATCTACTCTCTCTCCTCGGGTTTTAGCTAGTGCTTGGTTAACTAACTGATCAAAGGATCTATTAGCATCGATTAAAGTAGGGCAACGCAACTGACGGTTTAAGCTGAGGAAATTATGTAATAATGGACAATTGGTGTAAACAGAGCTCGATTCAAGCCCTTCCTTTAAATGCTGGTTAAGTTCACTTCCAAGCTCACCTAACCCTTTATCCTTGTCACTGTTGATATTACAAAAAAAACGTAACTGCATAGAGAGTGTCGGAAGCTCTGCGATCCTGTTAACCGCACTGTAACATAGCAGTTGCATTACAATAAGATTCGCAATTAATTTCTGATCTGCATCAAAGTGAACATATAAGGTTCTTAGGCTAATCAAAACTTCAATTAGCGATGTAGATCCCAATACACCCAAGGCCTGGTTAGTAATTTTCTCCAGATTAAACTCCCTTTTGGATTCAGGCGTTTCCTGGCAAGCAGTTAGGAACCATAACAAACTCAACGGTTGATTTTTTTGTGGCGTGCCTTCAGAAAATAAAGGGACTTCACGAGGTTTGGAATCTTCAAGTGAAATATGAGGTATCAGCAATGCTATAAACTGATTCATTAAAATATTAATTTTTTCTTGAGAGTGAGTGTAAATGCCATCGACGCTTGGATAAAAAATGCCTATTGCGTCTGAGACCACTTTTTGAAACTCAGGATGCGTAATCAGCTTGGGGTCAAAGGTGAAATCTTCAGGAAAAAAGTTTGTTTTGCACAGCTCATGAAATTTTTTTTGGGCGGTTAAATATTCCGCGGAATGCTTGTCTAATCGGTATTCGCCCACCATTTCTTGCAAAAATAAATTTATCTGTTTACTGGTTGTGACTGCAGTATTCTCCTGATCCGATACAATTTTTAAGTTTGAAAGATCTCGTTCTGGAGAGCTTTCTCCTTGAAGTCTTAGAGAGGAATGAAAGGAATCAAAACTGGAGGACGGAGATGAGGAGTAATCTGACCCATTCCTGGAGGAGAGTAGTGGAAAGAAGTCTCCCAATTTTTCTGCAGAACCAGGAGTAGATTTCCGATATCTTAAATCCAGTGATTTTATGTGGCTTAAATTAATCGATAATAAAGCCTTCCTCAATTCAAGTTTACTTCCCGCCATATCAAGTGGGGTTTTTTCCTGTTCGTTTTTAACAGCACGATCACATTTTCCTGTATTCACTAGAGATTGTATGGCCAAAACATTATCGTGTAAAACAGCCTCATGTAAGGGGGTATTGCCCAAGTTATTGGAATTATTAATCAGTTCGGGAATATATTCCAAAAGCACCTCCAAGGTTTCAGTGCCTTCTTCACTTCGTACGGCATAATGCCAAAGAGTAGCATTATTCCGATCGCCCAGAACAGCAATTTCTCGCCAGGGCCTATCCTGCATTAAACGCCATGTGGTATCACTCAATAAGGCTTCCAATACTTTAGGTTTATTTTTTAAAACCAAAAGATGAAAAACTGTCCTATCGAAGATATACCTTTCTTTAATGAGCTCTGGATCTTTGGTAAACCATTTTATTAACTCTGCCGCTATTTCTTTTTCATCTTTATCAGAAAATATGAGTTCCTGTATTTTTTCTTTATTCATTCACTTGTTCCTTTCAGAATAAACCGCTCTCTTAAAGAAGTTAAAGATTTTGTAGTAATAACTTTAAGGTCTCTTTTAGAGCTTTATCTTCGTAGCATTTGCTCAAAAGTTAGAGTTTTATGTTTAAAAAGGCTTCTTACATCAAAAAAGTATTGGAGATATAAAACCTTTTTTAATCTCGTCATAAATTGGGCTAATCTTCTACTACTAAATCGGTTCTAATCAATCCAAATTGCTCTTACCAAAGTGACTTATTTTAACCAAAAAATCATCCACAGCTTGGTTATCCGGGGTTCATTTTATTTTTAGGATGGGTTTTTAGCAATTTATTCTAAGCGCATCCTGTGAGTGATGTATTTAGTTTTGCGACTGACGTATCTTAAATTTTACTCAGACTATTTAAAAAATTGGATTATATCACCTTCTTTTTCTCAGACGCATTGGTATGGTATGAGTGAAGATTATGGTTCAGGTTTTAAGAATTGATTTCTATTTATTAATTTTGGTTCTATTTATTATTAATGTGTTGGAGGCTTGGAGTCTAAAATTTAAACCACGGATTTCGCTGCGTTTTTCCAGGCATTCATGAGGAAAATTTCTTATATGATTCAATGACGAATTTAAAGGGATAAAAAATATATTTCTTGGTCTTTTTATCAACTTTTCAACTCTAAGGGTTGCTCATTCTGATCATTTCAAGTGTATTTTTCCTAATTAGCAAATCAGGACTAACTTATATGAACATGATAGATGTCCTTTCAGTTTGCATTATTACACTAGGAGTAATTGGAGAAACCTTGGTTTAAGAAAAAAATCGATTCTGGATGAAGACAGCAAATATACTACTCAGTCCACATAAGACCATTCCCCAAATAAAATCGATTAATGTTATCTTCCAAGGCCAGCTTGCAAGGATTGAATAATTGGTGAAATCATAAATTCCATAGGTTACCAATCCAAGGATTACTCCACCAGCAAATGCTTGCATATAATTACCTTGTGCGCTGGGCAGGACAAAATAAACAATCCCTAAGGTGATGCAAACATAAACGACTGCTGCTGCCCACCAAATAGGTGCCATGCCAGTTTCCGACTTACGTAACAACATACCGATGTTTTGAGCATAAACCGATTTCGCAATGATCCCCAACCAAATCATATCCAACACAAAGATACAAAACATTGTTAAGAAAAAAAGTCCTATAAGTTTCATTATCATCTCCTTGAAATGAATAACTACTTTTTCACTAAATTCTGCTCTAATAAAGATTTGGGCATCGGTTTAACATCCAAACCCTTCTCATGAGCTCTGATTAGGTAATAGGTAGTATCAATTTCCCACCACCGAAAGCCTTGATGTGCTGACGCGGGATAATGAGGGGGATATTATGCCAAGACCACATTTCACCAATACCAGTGCTCCATTGAGGCCCTTAAGTCTGGAGTATCTGAACCATTATGGAATTTAATCCCTAACTCTTCTCTAAATTAAAACGCTCACCTATTGAATAATTAATTATTTTTGGGGTGCTTTGCCTTTGAGTAAAGAGGTATATAGTCAAAACTGGGTGAACCACTTTCCGAGCCACATTCATCGTAAGTATTATCAGCACACAGAAAAAATTCCTCTGCCCCATATTCTGCTGCCCGAGACATAGCCTCGTCAATAGAGTTGAAATGCCATAGTTCTTTTCCTTTATGAATGAACTCATCAGAATCTTTAGCGATAATTTCAACGATGTATTCATGAAGCTCGATGGGTGAGTAAATTAAAGCGATTGCTCTAGATTCACTCTTAGCCTGTTTGATTAATCCTTCGCGAGTTTGATTTGCCATGATTTATATTCCTTATAAAGGTATTTGCTAAATTATAATTGTCACTTTGCTGATGAATTGACAATTGACTAATGGTAATGCTCCTCTGTTTTACCTCTAAAAAGTGAATAGGCATACAATGTATATGCAAGCAATATGGGTAACATAATAGCCACGCCGACCAAAATAAATGTGAGGGTCGAAGATGGGGCTGCAGCTTCCCAAATCGTAATCTGATGTGGAATCAAATAAGGATAAACACTAATAGCTATGCCAATATAAGAACACAAAAAAATGATAATACTGTAAATAAAAGGCTTGCGTTCGTTGTTAGAATTTAAAGATAAGTTTCTCCAGGTAAGATAAATTGCAAAGGCCGTAATTAAAGGAAGTGGACTTAATAATAAAAAATTAGGAAATTGATACCAGCGATTGAAGACTTCGGCGCTGTGCAATGGAGTCCAAATGCTAACAAAAATCAAAAAGAAACTCACACTAACCAGTAACCCTCGGGCATAATGCACCATTTTACGCTGAAGTTTGCTTCTGCTTTTGATAATCATCCATGTAGCCCCAAGAAGCCCATAACCACTTATTAGGGCAATCCCGGTAAATAAGCTAAAAGGAGTTAACCAACTGGACTGACTAATCGCCATTGTCTGAGGGTTCATTGAGAACCCCTGAACAAAACATCCTAAGATGACTCCTTGAAAAAATGCTGCTGCAATCGAACCGGTTGCAAATAGCCAATTCCATACAGGTTTCGACTTATCCGCTTTAAAACGAAACTCAAAACTAACGCCGCGGAAAATCAATGCTATCAACATGAACATGATAGGGATATAAAGAACGGGCAAAAGAGCCCCATAAACTTGAGGAAATCCTCCATATAATATGGCACCACCAAAAACCAGCCAGGTTTCATTACCATCCCATACGGGGGCAATTGAATTCATCATCTTATCTCTTTCGCTTTCACTGCTGGTAAAGGGAAATAAAATTCCAATCCCTAAATCAAAACCATCTAAAATGACATACATCATGACAATAAAAGCTAGTAATACCGCAAATATAAGTGGAAGCATTATTTTTTCTCCACATTTAGATCAGTCATATACTGAAATGCATGATGTTCGACTTGTTCTTGATCAATGACTTCAGGACCTAAACGAATGAGTTTCAATAAATAATACAGATAAAACCCAAAAACAATTCCATAAGCAATCACAAGCAGTATAAAAGAGATAATCACATCCTCAGCACTAATCGCAGAGATGGCATCATGAGTTTTTAATAACCCGTAGACCACCCAAGGTTGTCTTCCAATTTCAGCAGTGAGCCATCCGGAAATGCTGGCAATAAAACCGAGCGGTGTTAGTGCAAAACACCAATAATGAAACCATTTAGTCTCATAAACTTTGTTTTTGTAACGAAGAAACAGTCCAGCAATGGCCGTGGCGAACATCAAAAGACCGATGCCTACCATAATTCTAAATGAGAAAAATACGGGAGCAACTCTTGGTTGTTGGTCAGGTGCAACAGAGTCTAAACCCACCATTTTGCCATCCCAATCATGAGTATTAATGAAGCTTGCAAGTTTGGGAATTTCAATAGCATAGTTATTTTGTTGTTGCGTCTGAGAAGGCCAAGCAAATAATACTAATGGAGCGCCACTTTGAGTATGCCACAATCCCTCCATGGCCGCTGTTTTAAGCGGTTGATGCTCTTTAACCATGAGACCTACAACATCACCAACACCAATTTGCACAGGAACAAGAATCAAAGCTGCCCAAAGTGCAAAGGACATCGTTTTCTTTGCTGCTTCCATTGTTTTTTTGCGAAGCAAATAGTATGAAGCAACACCCATGATGACAAAGCAAGTGGTCACATAAGAGGCCAAAATCATATGGATAAACCGAGGTACGAATGAAGGGTTCATCACTACAGACCACCAGCTAGCAACTACGTACTTTCCTCCAATTAACTCATACCCGCTAGGCGTTTGCATCCATGAATTTGCAGACATAATCCAAAATGCAGATATGGTTGTCCCCAGAGCTACCAGCAAGGTTGCAATAAAATGGAATACCGGTGGTACTCTTTTCCAACCAAAAAGCATCACTCCCAGAAAACCAGCTTCAAGGAAAAAAGCGGTCAGTGTTTCATAGGCAAATAGTGCACCCAAAACGTTACCGAATTGAGTGATAAATGGTCCAAAATTTGTTCCAATTTGATAGGCAAGGACAATGCCTGAAACAACCCCCATTCCAAAGGTAAGAGCAAAAATCTTAGTCCAAAATTTACATATCTCGAGATAAACTGTTTTTTTTGATTTTAGCCAAAGAAACTCCATGATGACCAAAAAAACAGCCAAGCCTAAATTCAATGTTGGAAATAAAATATGAAACCCTATGCTAAAACCAAACTGGGCACGTGAAAGAATTTCCACAAGCATTTCATTACTCCGCTCGTACTACTTGAGTTTTGTAATGTAGTCTTTGATCAAATTAGGAACATGACCTACTGCATTTAAAATGCAGTATGACTGCATTACGGGATTAATATAAGATTATCGTATATGCACAATAAATAATCAAATACATATCTTCTATTCTTTCAAATAAATTATCAATAAGCTTGCTATTACAATGGTGGTTACTCCTGTGCGCATCTTAAAATAAGAAAGGTCCTCATATTCGTATTTTAACAACCAATAATCTAAGCACCAAAGAAGTAAGTATAGGGGGACTAAAAATGCCGAATAAGGCAATGTTTTACTACTGCCCCATAGAACCCATAGGATTAGAACTATTATGACACTTGCAAAAAGGATTGTGCGGTTAGAAGAATTCGAACGCATCACATATCCCCAAAGAGTTCCGGCCATAAAACTAGCAATAAGTGTTGCATAAGAGTAAAACAATGGTTGTGTGGAACCGAGGTATGGGAGCTCGGTGATTCCTATAAGAGAGCAAAATGCAGCAATAAGAAAAGGGAGGGCTCCTAAATAAGTTAAATATATAACAAGACCGTTTTTTTGTACCATTGCATTTCCCTCATCCGGCTATTGACTAGTAGGAATATTTTAATTCAATAATCTTGATTGAATTCCAATGACTAGATAGTTTGTTTCAATGTAACAAAAAATCTTTGTTCACATAAGTTCTGTGTTTTTCTGAGTCCCTTTAATTCATAGCAGAACGGATTTATCTGCTATGAAATTTAATGATTTTCTATGAAAAATATTGAACTTTTAAACTTCATCAAGCATAGTGAATTCAATTTTCCTTTTTTGCGAAATTTCACGATGGGTCATTATTTGGTTATTGCGGCAAGCAGTGCAATAGGGCAATCGGTTACTACTTTTTTGACCAAGCGTGGCGATAAAGTATTCACCACTGCAAGGGATAACCATAAGATTCATCCAGATTTTATACTCGATGCCAGTAATTTTGATGCAGTTACCGAAGTTTTTCATAAAGTCGGCTCAATTGATGGGGTTGTCAATTGCTCAGGCTCATTACTTTTGAAGAGTGCCCACACGACAACATTTGAAGAGTTTCAAGCCAGCATTAATTCCTCTTTAACAACCGCATTTGCAACAGTTCGTGCAGCTGGTTTAATGATGAAACAAGGCGGCTCGGTTGTATTGATTTCATCAGCAGCTGCATTGGTTGGAATTGCAAATCATGAAGCAATTGCTGCAGCCAAAGCAGGGATTATCGGACTTGCTCAAGCAGCAGCTGCTACTTATGCACCCAATAACTTAAGAGTTAATGTCGTAGCGCCAGGAATGGTGAATAGCCCACTTACCGCTTCCTTATTAAATAACCCTTTGGCCTCTAATGCCTCAAAAATGATGCATGCTCTTGGACGTATAGGGACGCCAGAAGATATTGCCCAGGCAATTATTTTTTTACTTAGTCCTGAGAATAGCTGGATAACAGGGCAGGTTCTTGCAGTTGACGGGGGTTTAAGCCGTGTTCGTCCTAAGATGAAAATTTAACTAGCTACAAAACAATATATGACAAATCTTTGTTTTAATTTGGCAATTAATTAAGTGAGACATTTTCTGCATTCAATGAAATCAATAGGCATCATGAGGTTGTATTAGTGCGAGTTAAAGAGGAGGGCAACTAAGTCACCATTTATCGCCTCGATAAAAACTTAAAGTGTATTTTAAAAACTAAATTTATACTTAGGATAGAGAGCTTAAGTGAAAGAAAAATTTGTTTGATTGGCATAATTTAAGTAAGGTAGAATCTCATTAGACTCCTCAAATTGTTAAGGATAATTAATGAGTTACAAAATTTTAATTGCCATCGTACTAGCAAATTTATTATCAGTATCCTATGCAATTGATAATCCAGTACTACCTCCTTCTATGCCACCTGAATCAAATGAACCATTGAGTTCAGCTGATCCCTACCAATACTGTTTTAAAAATTCAACATGGATAGTTCCTCCCCAAACATTGCTAGCCTATCTCTATGATAATGCTAATTTTACTCCAGTTAGTGACCAAACGGTTTGGGTCATTTCCAGTTATAATCATGGATATTTTACTGGACAATCTTATACCAGTTTAAGTAACAGTGTCTTATCGCAAAGATATTTAATAGGCTCTGTGACTTCCGAAGGTAAAGTCTACATTACTTTTTATTCCGGGACCTCATCAAGAACGGATCTCGTCACTGGGATAGGTGATTTGCACGTAAAAAGCAGTGGTCAATGTTCTTTCATTATGCAAATGAATAGTGGACAAAACGGTGTCAGTGGTTTAATTCACTGGTCTTATATGATACCGGTTAAACCGGGTGATGTTTTTTATAATAACCTACCTGGTACCCATATGAGTATCCCACAGTTTTTGGCACAATTTTAATAGTATCTTGAACCCTATTTGGGCTAATCGAAAATGGAGTTTCAAAAAACAGACATGAAAAAAATAGTTCTTTCTTTAATGATGACTGTTGTCAGTAGTTTTACATTTTCTGGCAGCATGGGGCCAATTAACCCAGAGCCCAATTGGACTGGATTTTATCTTGGTGCTAATGCGGGATACTGGAGTTCTCAAGACAATAAAGTTGTCACCACGGGTTCGACAAGTTATATCAACCAAACATTTCCATTAGGTGCTAGCAATATTGCAAGTGCATTAGCTCAAGTGGCTACTAACAATTTTTCGCTTCATTCCAATGGATTTTTAGGCGGAGGCCAAGTTGGCTACAATTATCAACAGAGCAAACAGGTTCTACTGGGGCTCGATATCAGTTTCGATGGTTTAACTGATTCAGATCATTCCTATGCCTTGCAAAAAGTGGTCAATTTAATGGACTTTGAGGAGTACTATGTAGGGGCTCTGGCTGTTAAACAAAAGATTAATTATTTGGGAACGGTGAGTGCTCGTTTAGGCTACCTGTATCATCCAACCTTTTTAATCTTCGGCACAGGAGGTTTTGCTTATGGTAATGTTGCATTGGATGCCTCTTGGACAGCTCATGAATCATTAGGGCCAACAGTTTTTCCAGCGATCTCCATTCAAAATAACTTAAGTAAAACTCTCCCCGGCTGGACTGCTGGTGCAGGAGTGGAGTGGTTATTTAAACCCAATTGGAGTGCAAAAATTGATTACACATACTATCGTTTAAATAATTTGAACACGCCTGCTGTACTTGCTCAACGCAATGGTGCTGAAACACCCACTGTTCTTTGGGGAAGTGCAGCTGTGAGTACTGCACTTACTCCTTCTATTGGGAGCGTTAGAGTTGGGATAAATTATCATTTTACATAGATTACTAGTATAGGGTGCAGTAGAGCAGATGCTAATTGTTAGCAAAAAACAGGGTGCTAAACCAAAGGTTGTTCTTGCATCCCGATTTGCTCTTAACTATGGGTTACAATAATCACAATATTGCGGTTCAGCTCCTTCTAAACCATCTTTTCTTGGGTGTGTCTCCTGATAATCACATTGTATACATCCCCAAACTTCTTGAAGGTATAAAGAAGTGGGGGATGCGCATGCATTACAAGGTAGCTTGCCTGCGGTTTGTTTAAACCCAAAACCGGGAATAGAGCATTTGGGGCAACAACATTGAATTCGGTGAGCTAGCTTTTCGGCGAGTACAGAAATCGCCTGCATCCTCAAGGGATTCATCATCGCTCTCATATCCGTTGCGAGCAAAAGTTCTTTTTCTTGTTGAAAGCCAAGAGATAATGCAGTCTTGAGTGCTTCAATGTCTCTAATCCCTTTTGCAATAACTTGTTTATCTCTGTTGGTTTGAAGGGTTAGGGCATGCTCAGGGAAGCCTACTTTTTCTAAAAAACCATCAAGCTCTGTTTGGGGGGTTATCGTTATCGTGCGATAATTTGTTTTGGGTGTAATATGTTGCTCTGCAATCACCCAATTGTTTTTGCAATCTAAAAACACCATGATTTCATGGTCACTGGGAATAAATGGAAATGCAGGATGCGGACCAAAACTTCCTTCACTCGCAATCGCCAAATCATACCCGTAGTGCTCCGCACCACGCCTTGCTTTTAAAACGCAGGTATCATAGGGAGTTAATGTCCTTGCTATCTCACCAGTAAAGGTCCCAAATTGGTCGGTATCGAAATCGTGCACATCCAGTGTGCACGAGAGTTTAGCAAAAAATACTTCAGCAATTGCTTTTTCTTTCTCATGTTTTGAGGCAAGCAAAACCGACTTATTTCGATAGTCCATCATTATGCTCCAGTGATTGAGTGGAAATAATCCATTCGGGCTACATCAACATCTGAAACAAACATTACGCCCGAATTTTGTTGAAATAAAGTTTTCATTCCTAGAGCAAGGGTTGCAATCACTTCCTCCGGGGCTACGGCAAGAAACATAATCAATGAAGCCCTATCATTGAATAATATTTTTCCTTCATGAAATCCGTTATGGCCTTTACCTGATATATTTCTGAATATCGTAAATCCGGTGACTTTTGCCTCTTCCATCATCGAGCTGATGAGTTGCTCATGCTCTCCAGAGACTATGATTTCTATTTTTTTCATAGGATGGAGGTTAATACCAATATCCTTGCGTTCTTGAACTTTGATAACATTCATTTTTTTCTCCTCATTTTAGTGTGCTAGAATCCAATTGCCATCTTGATTGAGCTTATAGGCTTGACCATCACTTGGTTCAATGATGATGAGGTGAACCCATTCATTGAAGAACAATGTTTTTAAAATCGCTTGACGCGCAATGATGTTTGCTACACGTGCCTGTGGTGCATAGACTACGGTCAGTAAACGTTGCGGTTGATGGTATGGGGTTTCATCGCGACTCATCACTGATTGCAAAGGCAACCCATGCATTAAATCACTGCCATTGCCTTGCAGGATTCCCATTTTACCGGTGACATTGTGGGTGATTTTGCTGCCACTTCCATAAGCAACATTATCGAGAGTTGAAAACAAATATTGCGTATTAATCCATTGCGCAACCACCATGGGTGCAGTCAGAATTGCTTCTAGGAAACTCCCTTCGGTGTCTTGTTCCCAGTCATAAGAATGTAAAAAGCATCGGCCATCAAGATTGATGTTTTTTGTTAATGACCGTGGCGCCACAATAAAAGCAGCATTGCGCGCAAGCCCCCATTCAGGTCTTGTTTCAGACCAATCCTGACTTCTTCGCGTAATGTCTTTTTCTGCATGCTTTGAATTTAATTTTCTACCACGTTCTGAATTATTACTCGATTTTGCCTTCTCCAAATCAATAAGTAACTGATTGACTAATTCTGGATAAATTACTTTACTTGTATCCAGGTTATAAAGCTCAATAGAGTCGGTGGTAGTATTGTGTAGTGCGGCATAAAAAAGCGTGTCGATTGGAATGTGAATTCCTTTATCTTCCAAAGCTCTTCGAACGTCATTTTTATTGAGGATTCTGGCTAAAAGCTTGGCATTGGTTCCACCATGATTCCCGCCACAAGCACCACAATCTAGAGCAGATGCGTAGGGATTGTTTTCGGTGGTGCTTCCATGACCGCAAAGAACAATCAGTTTTGCAAAATCTGAAGTGAGCCCCATAAGTCGTAATACGGTTTCGGCATAATCAATCTGCTCACTTAAAGCGATGCCACATTCCACATTATCCTCATTTAATTCAAATGAGGGCTCTGTTTGAAGTTGAGGTGCAATCAAATGATTTAATGCTTGGCTTGTTTTTTTGGTATAACTTGGGGCAAGCGATTGCAAAAGCATCTTCAGGCCACACCAAGCACCAAGTGTTTCAACCAAAGCAAAAGGCGTTGCAAAATTATATTTTAATTCTTGATAGATTTTGCCAAGGGTAGTCTTAATCGTCTTTCTCTGTAGGTGTTGCTCCATTAAAAAGCTATTTGCTGCAATTGGTTTTTCATCAACATGAAAACGTGGTTTTAATAATACAGGACAGCAGTCTTTTGTTTTACTACTCCCAAACTCCTGTACTCGAATGGGGAGGCCAAAAAAGCCAGCAAATCCTAGAGTTTCATAATTTCCCAGCTTTTCGATACCGCGTCGTATGGGTTCTGAGCGGACATCAATACAAAACACCAGTTGCGCATCTGCTCGTTGGTTCTTGGTGAACTCCTGATTAGCTTCAGGCAGCAGTGTTTTTAGCAATGCCTGCTCGTAGTTTTTTTCATTGTTTTTTATTTCTTTAAGAGCCTCCTGAACCAAAGAGCCATTTTCTTCGCTTTTTTTTTCACAAGTTGCGTCAGGCCAAAGCAAACAGGTAATGACCAGACGTACCGCAAGAAAGTCAGTGAGTGTCACCGGTTGTTTGTCTGCTGTTGTGGGATTTTGCCAGTGGGTTTTCCATTTCACAAAACCCGCCCATCCCGGTAAATAAAGAAAGGTTTGGGTGATGAATTCTTCGGCTTTGTCTGCGGGTACCTGCAGTTTTTCCAGACAAAGCATAATTGCCTCTTCTGGGCAACAAGGCAAAGTCATTAACCATTGTTTTGCCTCTTTTTTATTCTGATGCAACTTTTTGTCAAAACACGCTAATTTTAAAAATCCAAAATAGAACCCTTTGTCTCGATGCGGCATTTCGATAGCACCTTGTCCAGCATCAAAAAAACCACCACACCATTTAATCATCTGCAGGTTGACGTTTTCCAAAGGACGATTGCGTGGAGCTTCATTTCGTCTAAAACCACCTTTTGCTAAGGCTTCTTCAAAACTTTGAGCTTCAAATCCATGCAAGGGGTTGCACGCGATAAATGTTTCTAATGGCCAAACCGGAGCAATACGTTGGGCTGCATTTTCGACTAAGGCCCGCACTTCAAGTCTCTTATTTTGGGTTTTGACTGAAGTATTTGTTTTTATAGGGTGCTCATTTGTTTTTTCTTCGTTCGTTATTACTCTTGCTGTGCTCATGATTACTCCTTAGGGTAATTAGTATTTATAATCAGACCGTACTGCTGTGATAGTGCTTGGTGAAGGCTGGCTTTGGTTGAACAAGTTCACGTAGAGCCTGCACCAGAAATTGGATTCTTTAATTTTTTTCATAAAGCCAAGGTTAATCAGTAACCAGGGCAATACGAGTAGAGCTAAAGTACCTAGATGCAGCATTGATAGCTTGGGCAAGTAATACTGAGTTAAGTAAGGAAGAAGTAATTCAATCGCATGAATACTTGCGCCATAAACTAAACCGGCTAAGGAAGACATCAAGAGTCCAATCGCCATGTTGATGATCGACAAGCGATTGCTCAATAATGCGAGCATCAATTGCGTTCCTGCAATGAATGCAAAAACCAGTAAGAATGAGGTTGCTTGTAGAGATAGGATGGGCTTATTCGTCATAAACGCAAAACCAAGCATGCCTAAAAACCCACCAATACTTGCAATTAAAAAGATAATCGGTTTGTATGCAGACTCTTTAGGCTCGTTACTTTTTTGCGCAATGACAGAGCCCGAGCTTAGGAACAAATAGGCTTTAAACAAACCATGCCAACACAAGTGAGCTACAGCGGCGGCAAATAATCCTAGACCGCATTGCATCATCATAAATCCCATTTGCGCCAGGGTAGAGCACGCCAGCATTTTCTTAATATCATGCTGCATAAGCTTCCAAAAAGTTCCTAAGAATGCTGAGATGGATCCTAGAATGAATACAATCATGAGTAAGTGACTCGATGCCGCAAAGAGTGGGGCAAATTTTACAATCAGTATTCCACCGCCATTTACAAGACCTGCATGCATCAGCGCAGAAACAGGGGTTGGCGAATTTAAAGAGCTAATCAGCCAGCGATGAAATGGCCAAATCGCGGATTGGGTTAATGCGGTGAGCATAATTAGCGTCATTGCAGGCACAAAAACAGAAGAACTTATAATATCTTTCTGGTTTAAAGCCTGAATGGAAGTAGTGTCAGTGCTTAAGGTTATTAACATGAAGGAGGTTAACAAACTGATGCTCCCTGCTAATAAGCAATTTAGGGTGAGCCGCCCCGAATTTCTGGCTGCAGTCCATTCGCTTTTATGAACCATTAAGACAACTAATAACAGGTTGCTTAGCGACCAGGAAAGCCAAAACAGAAAGAGGTTGTCAGCAAGAACCATAACTACAGCACTTAAGGTAATGGCTGCTAAGGTACAAAAATAACGCGAATAAAGTCGGTCGCCATCCATGTACCTTAGAGAAAACCGATGAACGATAAAGCTTACTACTAAAATTAAACTACATAATAATAGACTTAAGGTATTAAAGCTGATGAGCAAATAAGTCACCGGCATTTCTGAAAAGCTCAGATGGCTTAATAGAAAAACACCGATTATAAATCCAAGGCCGATAAAGAGACTTGCCAAGCGAGCCGCAGAGCCAGCTCTTTTCCTGTCACTAAAACAGTTAATGAGCAGTGCGTAGGCTGGACATACCAGAAGTGCACTATATAAAAAAAGTATTATTGTATTCACAGTATTCACCATTAGAAATTGTTCTGCTAGAATGAAAATATATTAGATAAACTTATATAAGTAAAATTAATAATTTTTATATATTTCATTAGGAGTTCTAATGAGTCTTGATACAGTGACCTTGCAATGCTTTTTGGCGGTTGCAGAAACACAAAGTTTTACAAAAGCAGCCCTTCGGGTCGGACGCACTCAATCTGCAATCAGTCAGCAGATTGCAAAACTCGAACAACTGATTGAAAAACCATTAATTCTTCGTGGGCGTGAGTTGTCTCTGACCCCTGATGGAGAGCTTTTTCTCGGCTATGCAAAGAGGATTTATGAACTTCATCGTGAATCACTTGACCGATTTAAAGCGCCAGATCTTCGTGGCGAGCTTCGTTTTGGTTTACCTGAGGATTTTGCTTCGATGATTTTATCGGAGGTACTAGTTGAGTTTTCCCGACTGCATCCCCGAGTGATGCTCAATGTTGAGTGTGATCTGACTCTTAATTTAATCGAGCGATTTAATCATGGCGATTTTGATTTGATCTTAATTAAAACCAATCAAAGAAATCAAATTGCTGAAGGCGTAGATGTGTGGAATGAGCCAGTCGATTGGGTAGCGAAAAGAGAGCTTTTGACTCAATTTAACAAAACCACACCAATTCCGCTGGTGCTTTCACCAACACCTTGTGTCTACCGTGGGAACGTAATTGGTTCTCTAGAGAAACATCACTTAAACTGGCGTCTTGTGTTTAGTAGTCCAAGTTTTGCTGGGAAAATGGCTGCGGTGCGGGCAGGTTTAGGCATTACTGCGATACAACGCAGTATGATTCCCAGCGATCTTGACCGTCTTGATGAGGATTTTTTACCTAAGTTAAGTGATATTCATGTATCTTTGTTAAAAAAGAAAGAAAACAATAAAGCGATTGAATCACTTGAGTTTTTTATACTAAAGAAATTAAAACATTAATGTCTTAAGATAAAAAGGATAATTAGAAAAGAAATGAATTCTATTAAAGATGTTTTAGACAGACCAACAGTGATATCAATTGCTCTCATCAGCCTTGTAGCAAGCCTATTAACGTTGAGCATCCCGATCGCAGCACAGACATTAATTAATCTAATTGCCTTTGGAAAATTAATGCAGCCTGTAGTCACTTTGAGCCTCATTGTTTTCATCTTGATGATGGCTCTTGGTGCCTTAAATGTTTGGCAAATAGTAATTCTCGAGGTCATTCAGCAAAAATTAATGGTAAAAATAAGTCTAAACCTTACCAATCATTTTACTCGCTTGTCCTTAGATAGTTTTTCAACGCATCATGGTCCTGAATTGGTGAATCGCTTTTTTGAAGTGGTTACCATCAAAAAATCACTTTCGAGCCTTTTGCTATATGGAGTGAATTTAGGTCTGCAACTTTTCCTGGGGTTATTACTACTACTGGTTTATCATCCGCTATTTATTATTTTTGACACTTTTATCCTTCTCAGTATCGTGTTAATTATCTTCATCCCATATCGTAAGGGATTAGATAGTGCAAAAAAGGAGTGTGCGCAAAAACACCAAGTAGGTGCCTGGCTAGAAGAACTTTTAATTAATCGATTTTTATTCCGCTTTAGTAACTACAATCACTATGCTACTTTACAGTCCGACAGGCATTTGGTGTCTTTTTTGAATGCAAGAAACACTCATTTTCGACAACTTATTAAGCACCAAATTGGTTTTTATCTCCTTTCTGCGTTTTCAAGTAGCCTCCTTTTGGGATTAGGAGGATATCTGGTTATCAAAAATCAATTGAGCTTAGGACAACTTGTAGCTGCTGAAATTGTACTTGGTGCATTGATTTATGCATTTAAAAGATTTGGTGTGCTTTTAGAAAATTATTACGATTTAGTGTCCTCAGAAAGCAAGATGGATGCAGTTCTTAACTTACCTCTTGAGGAAATCAAAAATGAGCTTCATGCTTTATTTCTACCTATGAAGACAATCGAAATAGGTATCTTTGATGAGACCAAAGTAAATGCTTCATTGGAAATGCCACTAGTAGTTTATTCTCAAAATGCAGAATCCTGCAAATCATTTGCCGAATCACTTTTGGGTTTTGGAAAAAAATCTAACATGGAGGTTTTAGTCAATCAAAGTATTTGTAATGAAGAGCATCGAACAGCACTTCGTCAATACAGTTTATTGTTGCGAAAACCAGAATTGTTTGCCGGCAGCATTTATGACAATCTCGTGTTAAATCATAAAAATACATCACAAAAAATTATTATTGAGCAATTTAATGAATTGGGTCTCTCAAAAAAACTAATGCATCAACCTTATGGCTTAAAAACAGTTATTTATGATTGGCAAAATGAATTTACAGAATTTGAACTCATTGCCCTGATGGTTATTCGTGCTGTCCTACTGCAGCCACAATTACTCATTATTGACCGAACTTTTGATGGATTAGAGAGAGAAAAAATTGACTTACTTATGACGCGATTACTGAATTTAAAAAATACCATCTTGGTTGTAATCACTCAAACTCCTGAGCTTAAAGAAATGACAAATTGCGTGGTGCTTCCATGAAATTACATGCTTATACCATGATTGCAAAACTCCCAAAGCCCCAAAAAATTGCCAAAATAATTTTTATTATCGCTCTAGTTATCGTTTTATTTTTAAGTTTTACTCCTTGGCAACAGTTTGCTCTTGGCGATGGTAAGGTGATCGCTTACTCCCCAACCGAAAGACTTCATACATTGAACTCCCCAATCAATGGGCGTATTAAAAAATGGTATGTCGATGAGGGGATGAGGGTAAAACCGGGCGATCTTCTAGTTGAAATCAGTGATAATGATCCGGAGCTATTAAAGCGATTGGAGTTGGAAAAGAAAGCCATAGCCCTGCGGAGAGAAGCCGCAGAACAATCAATATTAGCGGGAAAAGCCAATTTAGTACGCCAAAAAAGATTGTACGAGCAGGGAATTAATTCAAAACGTCAGTTTGAATTGGCACAAATTGAATATTCAAAGTACCAAAGTGAGTTAGCACAAGCAAATATTGACATGGTCGATGTTGATGTACGTATTGCACGTCAACAAACACAACTCATAAAAGCCCAAGTGGCCGGTGTTATTTTTAAACGATTAACAGGGCAAGAGAGTGTCGTCGTCAAATTGGGAGATGTTCTGGCACAAATCATTCCCGAGACTGAATCACGCGCGGTGGAGTTATGGATTGATGGCAATGATATTCCATTTGTTCGACTTCATCAAAAAGCTCGCCTACAGTTTGAAGGATGGCCTGCAATTCAATTTAGAGGTTGGCCTGGGATTGCCGTAGGTACCTTTGGAGGGACTGTTTCTTTTATAGATCCCACTGACAATGGTATAGGATTATTTCGTGCAGTTATTGTCCCTGATGAACCTTGGCCACAAACACGATTTTTACGGCAGGGTGTCCGCGTTCATGGTTGGGTTCAATTGGGGGAGGTGCCTTTATGGTACGAACTGTGGCGGCAATATAATGGTTTCCCTCCTGAAAGTACTCGAGAGAAGAGTCAGCCATGAATCGATTGTTTACTCCTACCGGATTTAAATATCAGCTCATTGTAGGTTTTATTTGTTTAGCCCTTTCGGCTGTCAGTGCGGCAAGCGAACAAAATAAATTAACCCTGGATAAAGTGCTCCAGAGTGTTTCTTATTATTATCCAAAAATTAAAATAGCACGGCTGGAAATTACCAAGGCTCAAGGCGAGCATTTGAGTGCGTTGGGAAGGTTTGATCCCTCTCTCGATGCAACCACTCGATCACAACCCCTTGGTGGCTATATTAACAATTACGGAGATAGCCAGCTTACTGTTCCTACCTTCTATAACGGAGTCAAATTATTTGCAGGTTATAGAAATGGGAATGGGAACTGGCCCATTTATTATCAAAACTACTTAACGAATTCAGGAGGGGAGTATCGAGCTGGACTTTCATTTCCTTTACTCCGTGACCGAGCAATTGATAAGGAACGAACCAATTTATTAACTACCGCTGAGTCAATTGAAATGAAAAAGCACGACTCGGAGGCGATTAAAATTCAAATATACCAAGAAACAATTAAAGCGTATTGGCAATGGGTAGAAGCAGGATTGCAATTAAAAACCTTTAGACAGTTATTGAAATTAGCTCGAAAGCGACAGGTCGCAATCGAACAACAAGCAAATCAAGGTGATCTGCCTAAACTGGCAATCATTGAAAATATGCAACAAATAATCCAGAGAGAGCAATTACTTAACCAGGGAATGATGATATTTGAACAGGCCGGAATTAATTTATCTTTGTATTATAGAGATGAAAAAGGAAATCCTAAAATTCCTTTGGAAAAGAGTCTTCCTTCGCATATTTTGATGCAGCCAGGTCAATTAGCACAAGGGTTATCTCAGTTAGCCCGCCATCCTTCATTAAAAAGGCTACAAAATTACTCAAGAATAATTAAGCTTAAGCGTGACTTAGCGCAAAATGAGCTACTTCCCAATTTGGATGCTACTGCATATACATTTAAGCAAAACGGCAGTGGAGGATATCCTGAATTAATTCCACAGGCAGCTTTTATGGGAGTTTCTTTCAAATTTCCTGTATTACAACGAGAAGCCAAAGGCAGATTAATTCGCACCCAAAGTGAATTGGAGCAAATAAGAGCCGAGAGAAGGTTTACGTATGAGCAGCTTAAAAATCAACTGACCAATCTTTACATTGGGATAAGAAGAATCCATAAACAAGTAGATTATTTAAAAAAAGAGTATCATTTGGCACTAAAGGTTCAACAAGGAGAGTCACAAAAATTCTATGAAGGGGACAGTACTTTGTTCCTAGTGAATCAGCGAGAACAGCTAACCACCCAGGTGCAACTGAATTGGATAAATGCTCAGGTACAACAGGAGGAGTTAAAAGATTTGGTGCGTTTCTTTTCCTCAACGGAAGTGGAAAAGTAAGATAAAAAATTTTCTTAGGAGTAATTTAACGGTTGCGGTTTAGCTTAAATTTTCAATCCTGTTTGTTCGTCAGATTTTTGTTCAGCTATTTGTCTCGCTTGCTCAGGGCATTGTTTGGCAACACCACCAATGTTGTGAGTAAACAACGCCTTAACGCCTAAGTCATTCGAATGATATTTAACGGTAAATAAATCTCTCCTACAGAATTTTCCGCTATCAGGAATGTATAAAACTACACTTTCTTCATCCAGTTTTTCACTTTGAAGTTCTTCAATGTCATAGAGAATGCTAGCTGTATTGTTAGAATTATGCCAAGCTAATGCTTCTTTCAGTGTTTTTTCTTCTCCGCCCTTTCCTGTGCCTTTGACGTTGAAGGCTTTGGACATACTATCGTCCCTGAAATTATCAATTACATTTGCAATTAGATAAGTCGGCAAAGTTATTGGTAAAAATGCGACTATTGCTACTATCCCAGAAAAAAGAAATCGCGGAACTTGATTAAAAATAAAATTAATCACTCCGCTTACGGCAAATAATGTTGATTCGAAACTATTAGTTTTATTTTTTCTTGATAATTCGTTATATCGCTCAGTCATAAATACGTCAAGTCTTGCAAGGGCACCAGGTATACCTAAGGTAAGGACATCAAATAAACCAAAGGAAGGATCTTCGTCCGTTACCGACATATCGCCGTTAATAACCATAAAAGAGTCTAAAAATTTGGTACCAAGCGAGGTACGTAGAGTTCGTGCATTTGGATAAATTTTAGATTCAAAAATGAAGTGTAAGGGATTTTTCATGGTTGAGGCCTTTAAGAAACGGGTATGAAAAACAGTTTACAAAGAGGAAATTAACTGAATATTAAGTAATGTTCGTAATATGCGAAGTTTGAGGCTTTGATCAGACCGAATTCATTTTTAAGTCTGTTTACTGTGAAAAACTTGTGCTGGAATTGGCTGTTTCCATATGTATCGTAATAAAAAGGCAGATACATGAGTTTGAGTCGGCCTTCAATAAGGGCTGGGTAAAATCCCAGCCCTCTTTATTTTACAAACCATAATAATCTGAAATTGTTCTATTCATTTCTGGGGAAAAATCAGGCCAATGATCTTTATCAAAACCTGGGGAATTTTCCAATCGTTCTTTATCTATATTTAAAATAAAACAATCTTCATCAGGATTATAAGTAAAAGCATTCCATGGAATTGCGAAATATTTATTACCAAAATTCATGAAGCCTCCAAAATCAAGAACTAGATAAGTAACTTTTCCAGAAAGCTTATCAATTACCATTTCAGCGACTTCTCCTAAATCTTCCAGTGCGTTGTTTTTAACTGCAACACCTACAACCTCTCCAGAACGAACATTTGAATTAGCCATTTTATTTCATCCTTGTTTGATAATTTAAAGATTAAGCAGCTACCGTATCTTTAGTTCTGCTCTCCATTTACTCTCATTACTAAGGGATATAATCCATTGTAACGCTACCCATCTAGCTGTTATTACTTTTATTCGATATCAAATAGTTAGTAAGATTCCTGAGTAATCAATACTCTTTTTTAAATTCTTCTATTAAAGCTTAATAAGGAAAGTCTGTTTGTCAAATCACTTTGTTTAATTAATTTACAATGAATAGCCAAATGCAAGCTCAAAATCCTAACTGGGTGAACTTTATCTTTCTTGATCGCCTTTGTGTATAATGCATCCCTATGTTTACCACCAGAGAATTCACATTTGGATCACGAGAATCAAACACCATACGCGCAGCTGGATCCAAATGCCATTTTGGATGCAATTGAAAGCACAGGTTTTATTTGCACAGGCAGCCTGATTGCACTGAATAGCTATGAAAACCGAGTTTACCAAATCGGATTAGAAAATGCTGAGCCCCTCATTGCTAAGTTTTATAGGCCTAATCGTTGGAGTTCTGCAGCTATTTTAGAAGAACATCAGTTTTCTCTTGAATTAGCACAACATGAAATTCCCATTATTGCCCCCCTTATGATAAAGGATCAAACCCTGCACCATCATCATGAATTTCGATTCGCACTCTTTCCTAGACGCGGAGGTCACGCACTTGAGCTAGATAATAGTGAGCAGCTGGAATGGATGGGCCGTTTTTTAGGTCGCTTACACCGGGTAGGTGCCTGCCAAACATTCAAACACCGCATTCAATTAGATGTGCAAAATTATGGGCATGATCCTTACAACTTTCTTATTGACCAAAATTTTATCCCAGATTATTTAGTCACCAATTTTTGCAACACTGTAGAAAGGGTAATCCACAAAATTAAACAGGTTTTTGAAGCCATTGGAAATGTTTCTTCACTACGCTTACACGGTGATTGCCATGCGGGAAATGTGTTATGGAGTGAATCAGGTCCTCATATCGTTGATTTAGATGATTGCCTGATGGGACCGGCGATACAGGATATTTGGATGTTGCTTTCTGGTGAAACGGATCAAATGAATTTACAATTGGACAAGATTTTACAAGGTTATTGTGAATTTCATGATTTTAAGCCGCATGAACGTCATTTAATCGAACCTTTACGTACGCTGCGTATGTTGCATTATTCAGGATGGCTTGCAAAACGCTGGAACGACCCAGCTTTTCCGGTAAGTTTCCCATGGTTTAACACGCCTGTATATTGGCAAAATCTGTTGGTGAACCTTATCGAACAGGAAGAATTACTAGACCAGATCGAACCCTTAGTTTGAGCAATAGAAAGTCTTGAGCCACTCAAATTAAACGAGTATTTATAGGTCAAGATGATGAAAATTTAAACTTTACACCACAGGATCATTTGGTATAATCAACCACCAACGAGCATTATGAGTAAATAAATTGGCAATATCTAAAACTAATAAAACCATCATTTCGAATTTTTTTAAAAATTATAACGAACTTTCGGGTTGGCGACGATGGATATTCCCAATCAAATTTACAGAGCCAACCAATGAAAAGAATGCCTTTATTATTTGTAATTTTTTATTAAGTAGCTGGTTTTCATCTTTTTGGCGCTCCGTATTCCCTTTTTTGGACACTTTTGCTAAAAGTGATTTGCATCGATCCAACCAAATTATAGGGAATTTTGATTTATTTAATGAAAACAATTTTAATGTGATCGCAGCACATGAAAATCCCTATGATCTTTGGGATGCCCTATCGACCATTGGAATTTCGTATAAAGAAAAATTGGATGACCAATATACCCATAATGGAGTCTTTCTTACTGGCAACAGAGCACAGGCTAATTTTGAACGAATAGCAAATCATAAAAATCCGAATGAACTTCTGGATTCCTTTGTAGCGTTTCTTTCTTATGATGATATTTCAACGATTTATGCTTCAAGTCAAAATTCAAAAGAAACCCTTCAATCCGATCTTGATGCAATTGCAAGCAGTGAATATGAGCCGCGAGAAGTTGGGAAAGCGCTTCATCTACTCTATTGTTCGCAAAAGAAAATAGACCAAGCTGATCGTACTTTGATCGCAGAAAAACCTTCTAGAGATAGTGTACAGGCTCTTTGTTTTGCCCGACAAGCGGGTTTATTAGAAGGACCGTTAGCTCAGGATATTCGTGATCTGATAAAAACAAGTCACAATCCTCTCGTTGCTATTTCAGTTGTTCATACCCTCCAACTCGAAGGTTTATTAGATGAACGGATGGGTAAGGAAATTTGTGCCGGGAATGCCCTTATGTACTCTCCAAAAGAAATTCCTTTAGCTCTGAACGCTTTACACGGCCTCTCACTATCCTCCATAGAAAATAATCGTAAGCTGCTTATTGCATGCAATGCTCCCAAAAAGTTTATCGAACTCCTAAATTGCCTTCAAGAAAACAACCTTTTAAATGCACCTCTTGCCCAAAGAAATTTTGATCTTGCTGTTGGAAAAGTACATTTTGAAGCATTTCACTCCATGGTTTCCAGCCTTCATTCAGCTGATCTATTGAGGGAGGAACAAGGACAGGAAAATTATGAAAAAATTGCGCAATGTGACGAATCTCTGGCGCCTTTGTTCAAACTATTAAATCAAAGTAATCTATTAAACCAAGAATCTTTTGATCGTATTATTCACCATCAAAAATGGTTAAGACTCAATATTTGGCAAAAAATTCCGCCGGATACTTTTGAAAAAGACCATCTTTTCAATATTCTTAGGATTTGTGATAATGATTCCCAAGGTCAGTTATCTAAGATGTCCGCTTGCATAAAATACATTAACGCAAATGTTCTGAAGAAAAACAGAAAGCCTGAAGAGCCCACTTTGAGTGATAATACAAATGATTTAGGCGCTAGTACATCGCTCCAAAATTTTTAATAGAATTTTAGGTTAGCCATGTTAGAGGATGAGGGATACATGGCTTTCCAAATTTTTGTAAACTATTGAGCGATTTCCTAATTTATCCATTTATTCAGCGATTATCCCCCCATTTAAATACCGCGTACGCAATTTTTTAAAGCATTACACCTACGTATTTCCTTCTTATAGGCAGTTATTGCGTATAAGGCGTAAGTTTTCCCTAAGTTCCCAAAGTTAAAATAAAAGTTGAACTTAAAGTCGATAAATCATTGTCTGAAATGTAGTTGAATTCTTGAGTCATTAAAGAAATGAGATCAGGAAGGCCATGCCTATCGCACATCAACCGGGAGCGCATAATGAATATAATCGATCTAATGAAGGAACTTCACTATCCCACTAGTGAAGGAGGCGTATGTAAAGGATTAGCACTTATGGCCCAAAGAGCGCATTGGGCAGGACAATCTGATCAATTTAAAGCAAGGATGGCCTACCTGCGCGGGCTTAAACCAAACCAATTAGAAGATTTATTACTGAGCGCGAAGCAACACGATAAAGATTTGCGAGAACACAGAACGATTGCCCCTTTATCCCAGAATGAACAAATATTATTAACCGTAGATGCTTTTTTCTTTCAGATCTGGGCTCACTTCAACCCGAGTGAAACCCAGAAATTTTTAGACCTTAATCATGGCCAATTGTTCAATCAACTTGAAACACTTAAAATTGAAGAAGTAATGTATGATAAGGATTCTGTGGATAAAACAATTTCTCCATTACCCAAGCCCGATCGTTTTCTATTTACCGCATCCAATGATAATTGTGATGGATTGAAAACTTTTTTTGAAACCATAAAACAGTATGGTGATGTATCACCCGGTTGCGTCATTTCCTCTGCAAATCATGACATCCACGTTATTTTTGATAAAGAAAACAATAAATGGGTATTAACTAATCATGATGATATTTTAGAACGTGAATCAATAGATGAGATTACAGCAGAAATTATCTATGCATTTAAAAAAAGACGCTTAACAGACGATATCGTTAATATTTCTATTGGTGTTTATACTGATAAAAAAATGGAAAGAGCTCAATCTCTTTCGCAGGATCTGACTAAGATTACCAACCAAGCATTTGAAAAAATGCTGCAGAATACATCCGATATTAATCGAACAGATGTATATGGAACTACTTTGTTACATGTCGCTGCAATGTATGGGTTTAGCGATAAAGTCTCACAATTAGCCCAAAGAAACGATATTGATTTAAATGGAATAAATGACAGTCATCTTTCCGCATTAATGTTAGCAATAATGTTCAGCCATGTGGAGGTGGTAAACGAGCTATTAAAATATCCGCTGAATAAAGCTGCTACGATGTATGAACTAGAATCAGCCCTATTTTTTGCTTCAGCTAACAGTAACGTTGAAATTGTAGAAGCAGTGTTAAAGAAGTTTGGTATTCCAAATATTTATTTAGATGCTCTTAATCCCTTGAGCGGTGCAGTGATCAATAATAAATATGACGTCATACATCGATTGCTTAGAGAGCCTTCTATTAAAAAAAGCAGTATTTTACCGTATGCCTTATATAAAAAAAGCGACAGTAAAACAATTGATATATTGTTAGCTTCCCCAGATATAGGACTCAATTCAACTCACATGTCATTCGGGGCATTGCATTTAGCTGCAGAAAGAGGGGATATTGCGCTGACAAAAGCCTTATTGGCGACAGGCAAACAGGTTACCCCTATGAATGACGAAACCTTATGGCGTTGGATGCCTTTTGAGCAAATTATTGCACCTACTTATCACGCTAATACTATTTATCTTTCCCATACCGGCGAATACAAGGTTTTTAATATTCATGGTGAAGTACGTACAGGAACTGTGGATACGAGTACTTTTGATTTGTCCGGATTGCGTCCCTATAACTTTGGATTGCTTTCGAGTTTAGAAAATGATCCTGAAAAAGCACTTCCTGGTCATATCTATTTATCCCAAGAGGGCACCTATTTAGTATGTAATCATAATGGAACCCTACATTCAGGGATTATTCCAAATGATTTTATTTCTATTTTAAACTTGGAAGAACTCGATATTGAAATAGTGAAACCCAATTTTCAATCTCGAATACTCTTTGCCCTCACACAAGAAGGCCACACCGAAATTAACTCAGTTTTTGAAAACCCAGATATACAACGGCGTCTACTCTCTGCATTAGTTCACGCGGGTAGTATCATTTCATTTATCGATGTGAATCTTGAAGGCCCGCAACGCGATAAAGCCATTAACCTTGCAGCCCAAAATGGACATTTAAATATCGTGCGCGAATTACTTCAGCACCCAGATATCGATGTAAATTACCAACGCGGATTATCTAAGCCAATTTTATTAAATCAAATTGTTCGCTTAAAGACACCCGAGTCAATAAAAACCCTGGAACTTCTATTAGATCACTCAAAAATTGACATGAATTTGGCCGATAGTACTTCAAAGAGTCCCTTATGTACTGCAGTCCAATGTGGCAATTTTGACGCTGTTGAGGCATTACTAAAGCATAAAGCAATTGATGTGAATCAAGGAAATCCGTTGGAAATTGCAATTAGGGAAGGGCACTATGATATTTTAAAATTATTAATAAAACACCCGCAAATAAATGTAAACCAACGTACCTCTAATGGCTTACTTCCTGTATGTTATGCGATGGAATATGCGGATCAAAATTCATTTAGATATGATAAATACGTACAAGCCCTACTGAGTCACGAGAATGTTTTTACACAATTGGATACTCAATCCAATGACTTAAATGGTTATTGGAAAAATTATTACCAAGCCCAACCATTAATCCAGTGCATTCACCAAATTATAGAATCATTAGTTATGTATCATAATGGATATACAAAACTCGTAATACTCGATAAACCGCCTACTGAGGCTGAGCTCGATAAAAATACTGTTGCGCTAATAAATAAGGATAATGAGTGGATTGTATATCGTAGAATAGAAAATAATGTAGTGCATTTCGTCATCGATAAAAACGCTTTAGATGCTGATAAGGTAAAAAGTATCGATATCAGACTCCACAATAAAATATATAAGGATCATGAACTGATTGATTATATGTTGCTTCTATCTTCTTATACTTATATCGATGTAATCGATGGGTTACAATTTGAGTTATCGGATTTTATTTCTGATCTCCAACATTGTGAGTTTGACAAAGACGGAATTACCTTCGCAATTGAGAATATATTTAATCGAGTCATTGGTATGTGTAACTCAGCACAAAACAGTAAAACGCCACTTTTTTTTAATGAGAAGTCAGGACCTAATTTTAATCCCCTATGCAATAATGCAAAACAAGAATGTATCAAGCGAATAGAGCAATTTGAATGCAGCTTACAACCGCCTCAGGCTGCATAGCCAAAGTGCGGGGCGCTAGGTAAAATAAAAGGGGACACAGATTCTAATTAAAAGAAAGATCACTCATATTCTGGCTCAGACCGGTCTCGAAAGATTTATTTTTATCGAAAAATTTAAAGCTTAGAGCGGGTTCAAAGAGGAAGTTGAATCGTTCGCCGGCAAAGTTAATGCTTTTAACATAGTGCGCTCCCCTAAACATGTTTAGATCTTTTAAATCCTCCTCGGTTTTCTTTTTAGGAAGTAATGAATTATATTTTTTTAATAAAGCTAATATAATCTCTTCTTCCGTTGCGCTTTTCATTTCTAATTTACTACACTCGAATCTTCCATTTCCGTTATAAATACACTCAACATGTTGCCATTCTTGTAGAGGACAATTTATATGTCCATATATTATTACTTTTTTACCTATTTGAAGTTCTTCTTCGCAAGATTCCAGCCCCATGGTCCTCATATCGATATTTTCAGGTGTTAATTCAATAGGAAATGCACAAAAATCCTCGTTATAAATTTCCAAAAAATGAAACTCAGCTTCCTTTTCTGTCATTAACGGAGAGCCAAAACCCCGATATTTCTCATTTCCCATAAACATTGTGTGGAGGCCATTACCATCTTTCGAATAATCATACAGGCTTGCATGACTGTATTCTTGAAAATTGGAAAGATACAACCAATCGCCAGGGATATAATCTTCTTTTTTTAAGACAGGAGAGTGAGGAAAGATTTCTAACATCTCCTGTTTATGATCCCCAATTAAAAGACCATCCGCGATTATAAGCGGGTGGCTTTTAAAAAGGAGATTAAAATTTTTTGCGCCGATAGTATCTAATAATGCTTTATACTGGATACACATCATCATGCTATGGCATTCAAGAACTATTTTTGTTGTATCATCAAAAATGGAATCTATTGCTTCAGAGGGTAATACTTCTTCTTTTACTTTAAAAAGTCCTAATTTGTTATTTGCTTGGATCCAATAGTTTTTATTGAGTTGTAGATAATTAGCTTCAGCTGTAGGATATTGATAATTACCATCAAGCGAATGAAATTTCTGATTGTTCATGAGTTTGACTGCATTTAACCTAAATGCAACTTCATAATTAAAATGTTCTAGTGATTTAAATCGTCGATCACTACTAACTAATTTGATAATTATTTCACGTTGGAGAGGGTCTTGGCTCATGCATGATAATGCAATTTTTCTTATTTCGAGTTGCGTGAATATGTCTTTAACAGTAGGCCAGGCTTTTGCAAGATTAAGACAAAATTGTTGGTTTAGATAGGTGGTATTTATTAAATTAGCCTCATAAGACTTAAAAATTGCAAAATATTCTGCATCTTTTTTTAAATCGTTTATATCACTGAATACAGCTGTCCTTTTTGATTTGACCAACATATTAAATCGTTCTAAATTTGTAGATCTTATTTTAAGTAATTCTTCTATTAGTTCCTTATCAAGGGTGGTATCTGACTCAAAATTTTCTCTTATCTTGATATTTTTTAAATTTTTATAACTAATTAAAAACATAAGACTTATTCCAATCTATAAATTTATATAACTTAGCCATATTGATGATTATATCACCAAGACATTTAGATAAGGAATTAAATTCAATTTTCAGCTTAGCAATCTTAGGTAGGTTCAGGACCAACCTACGATTGCTGAATTGTTCCCCCTGATCAAGGGGGAATCTCAATTAATCGCGTCTGCCCCCATTGCTGATATATCAGGGCAAATGACTCAAATCACGAGGCTAGTTTTTTGAATTAACTGGATAACTATCTCCGGGTTTTGCTCCAACCATAACTATTGTTGCGCCATTTTTAGAATGACTGCTAACGCAAGTGTAAGCAGGTAGAATGAAATATTCTCCTTTGCTATAGGTTGTTGTTTTACCATTAATATGAAGGTGAAGGGTTCCTTCCATAATGACAACAAGCAATTTATGTTTGTAAAAATGTGGTGGATGGTTGTGGCCTGCAGGAAGTTTGGCAATTCCTCCTTTCATTTCTTTAAACAAGACAGCTTGTCGGGTGGATTTGCTGTAACTATTGCCTATTGATTGCCATTTCTCATGTTTCGCCGTGCCCGATTCAAATGATTCGGCATTACCTTTGCACTGAGCAAACCCTGAAGTGGATAAACCAAGTAATAATATTGTACCTGCTGAGATAGAAATTAAAACTTTACGAATGATCTTGTTCATGTTCTTCCTTGATTTTGGGGTATCCATACATATATCAGACTTAGGGAGTTTTTGTCTAGATTGAAAAAGTACATAGACATTCCCCTTAGGTCCCTGAACGCATGCTTATAGTGGTCGTTATCCAAATATGATCATTGAACAATTCGATAATTGTCTGGAGTTCTACCATTTTATTTTTATAATACCCACTTTTTGTTCAGTTAAATTTAAGGGTTGTCATTAATGCAAGATAAAAAAGAGGCGAGTAGGATTGAAGGATTTAAGATAAATCCTAAAAAAGACCTCACACGAGATAGTGTGATTAACTTAATCAAGGCCATAGAAGGTTCTCAAAGAGAGGAAGTTCCATTAAATGAAGAAATAGACATTATTATGAAGGAACTGGTATTCTTTGCATCGATTCAAGAGTTTCAAAATGCCTTAATTGCTTTGAATCAATTTGCTGCTCAAATAGTACATTTTCCAAACGAGGAAGCTTTTCTTGAGTATATACAGAAAGAAACCCACCCGTCTGTTTTAAAAACCCAACAAGTTGTTTACTTTTTTGCATTAATGAATGAAGTAGTAAAACACCAAAATGAACTCATAATGACTGGAAGTAAAGAAGACAAAAATATCGAAAATGAGATTCTTCCTTTCTGTGTTTTAAGTAATGCCAAAAGGGCTTTAAAATTTCTTACCCCAATGCTTTCTCCACTACGAATCGATCCTCTATATCGGAGTGCATTTGATAATGATGTTGCAAAGTTAGACATATTTTTTAGCTGTCTTAGAACACATAAAGAGTGTTGGATAAACGACCGTTATTTTTATCGTCAAGCCACTCATTTACCCGCCTGGGATAGTTTATACATTGAATCGTTTCATAATATTTTTAACGATATTTCGCATAAAAACTATATATTTTCTATTTTAAATAATATTCAAGAACGACTCATAATGTGTAAAGATTCCTCTTATCCTGCCTTTATTCATTACAAGACAACGGATGTAAAAGAGTTATTTTTGAATATTAGTCAATATTTGGGCAGCGATAATTTAATTCAGAAAAAAATTGAAGAACAAATAGCTTCTGGAGCTACCATGCGTTCTTTTAATCAGGAGTGTAAAAGAGCGGGATCCAAGACCTTATTATTAGGAGGAACTTATGGAAATGGATGTGTTCTTGCCGCGGCCCAAAAATATGGAAAAACTATTTTCACCAAAACAAATGGGAGTTTTCAGGCGTCCTATCCTCATTGTCGTTGGGTCAATTATCACAAAAAGCCTTATATTCATGAACACTCACTCATTGATCCGCAAATTACCGAAGGATTTGATCCTTTTAATCCAAAACAGAATGTTGAGAAACAAGGCTTTAGCGAGTTTCCTGCGCTATTAGAGGTGAGTCATCGTTATAAAACCAATTTTCTAACATTTGAGTTAGGGCAAGTTAGAAGTTTAGCCGCTTTGCCGCTCGAACAACAACGCCAATTAATTCGCTCAGAGTGTGTGGATTATTCTAAATTAGCTCATTTCAAACCCAGTACTTTATCAAGAATTAGACAGCGGAGTGAACAAGATAAGTCACACTATCCTATTTTATCATGGATGCAAAGGGGCAGCAGACCTACGGTTAATTTGAAGAGACATCGTCAAGAACATTCTGACGAAGGCCCAAGCTCTACTCAAAATATGGCTCCTTAATTGATTAAGTTCAGAGTATACAGAACCCGCTTGTAAAAGGGTTATTACCATTTATGCATTTTCTGGAGTATTCAGAGATTTAAATTTTTATGGTGCAAGTAATCTTTCAGAAGTTCTTTTTTTGAATGGAGTAGTCGGGCAGTGCCCGACTATTTTTAAAAGAAAAGAATACCTACTAAAGATGAATACTTAAAACATCTGTGGGATTTTCAAGGTATTGCCCTTCACAAATTACTTTTGCTCCAAGTTTTATATACATTTTATTAAGTTTCGGATTCAATGTATCGAGGTAAATAAAATCCGCACCTAATTCAACAGCTAGAGATTTTGCTTTCTCCAGAAGCTGTCTGGCAAAACCTAATCCCCGGGCGTTTTCTTCTACATAAATATAATCAAAATAAACCACTTTTAATTCACCGCGGATAGCACTATCTTCATCATCATTTTGAAATCGATGAAAATTTTTTTCAAATAAACCAAACATACCCACTGGTTGATCATTAAAAGTGCCAACGTAAATTTGATCCTGCTTTGCCCGTACATCCTTGAGATAAAATTGTTTATCATTATTTTGCAAATATCCCCATGCTTTTTTCGCCCAAGAAGCTGCAAGTTTTAGATATTCTTCTTTATTGTTTTCGTATTCGGATAATTTCTTAAAATTAAGGGTGTGTTCTCTTCCAGCAGTTGTAAAAAATACCATTTGTACTCCTATTAGTTTACGTTTTAAAATTATTTTCTTCAGTATTTAAAGTCATAATCAAAAGTGGTTTATATTACTAAAAATGGATACTATGACTTAGCCATTTCCAATTGGAACATGTTGGCTTAATCAGAACCTACATTATAAAAATTACTTGAACAAAAAAATATCTCAGAAGGTTTATCACGATTTTTACGGGATCGCCAAAAAAAAGGAAATCAAAAGTTTGTTATAGATAAGATTTTTCATCCTTAGACGTTCACTCTGATATCCGCTCCCCTGCCTATATCCATCTCTTTCCATCAAAATATACTTTGCTATCTAGACTATTATATATGTCACATTCAAGTAACCATTAAGCGGTGAGTGTAAATTTGAGAGAGGCGGCGTCATGGGCGCCTTCATTGGTGCCCGTTATAATATTCTGGGAAGTTTTAATATCAATCTGTTCCTTTTTAAAAAAAGCATGGCCATAACCGAAATCAACAGTGAGATGGTTCATCAATTGATAGCCCATGGAAAAACCAGTAATCCAACTGTCTCCAGGGCCTATTTGAAATCTCCCATTCGAGGGGGACTGATTATATGTTCCTGCTACTCGGACTACCCACTTTGGTGAAACTTGATAAATTGTCCCGAGGGTTAAAAGCCAACTGTTGTGAAAGTGATAATTAATGCGAGCCCGGGGGACTATAAATACTTGGGAGGCGGCTTGCGTAGCAAAATTATACACAGAAACCTCTTTAAAGATATTCCATTGCAGGTATTGAACAGTTCCTATAAAGCCTAATTTTTCATTAAGAAAATGGCTTAGTGTCACGACACTTCTTGCTGGTGTCCAGTACTCAAAATGGTAATCATCCGAAGAAATACTCGGCGTACCAGTTATCGTACTACTCCCCTGTAAATTATAAGTCACTGCACTGCGGTAATTAAAACCCAAGGCTGTCTTTTTACCAGGTTTAATTAGTATCCCAAAATCACCGCCCAAACTGTTTGCTTGAGTGTCATTCAAGCTACGGCTTTCAGGAATATTCAAACGGGGTATGCCTGCAGAAATAGGCTCCTGGATGAGATGAGCATAGGTAAAATTAAGGTTTCCCCCTATGGAAAGGAATTGATTAATTTTAATGCCAAGCGCGGGAATGAAGTCAATATTATTCGTTTGATTGCGTGCCAGGATATAGCGCAGAATTGAGTGATTATCCAATTCGCGATTGAAATCATTTGCAACGACAGCAAAACCCGCCACGAATCTTTCACTTATAGGAATGCTAAGATACATGGAAGGTAAGAAAAAATTGGATTTAGAGGTTGTTGATCCTGACTCGAAATTACCAAAAGGTATTTTTTGCGCTCTCCCGCTAAACTCAAATTGCGCTTTTGCCAGGGTGTTCAGGAGGATAAGTTGTTGATGGGGTGAAATAGTTAATGCCGCAGGGTTAAAGTAAACAGCGGTGGCATCCTTCACTACAGCAGTTCCCATTGTTTGCTCAATAAAAGAGGCATGTAATGGCGAGTATAATAACAAAAGCCCTATGCTCAAGTGGATCCTGAAATCAATTAAGCTTGCCATGAACCTCAAATAGGAATGGGAATATCTTTCAATTTGTAAGAGTATTTTTTCATATAGTCAAGGTTATTTATTTAACGACCAAGAATGGATCTCATATTATTGAATATAACTACACGTTTAATTGCAAATTCCAGTGCGCCAAATAAAATGAGCTAAGATTTTAGTCCCCTTTATATCTTGAAAAGATGGGGATTGTGAACGCAGGAAAATTTTGGGCTCCATGTCCAAAAACCACAAAGCATAGGGACAATGGAACTAATGAGCTTGCTGGCCACAAAGTTATTTTTTATTAAGCTTACATGCCCACCATAACAAAGCAATTGTAATTATAGCGCTGATTCCTATGACCCAAAAATTAAATTGGGTTGTCAGCACCATGAATCCCATATCCAGAGGCATAGTAATAAAATATGGCAAAACAATATGGCTTATGGTATGCAAAAACGCAGCACCAGCTAAAAAGATAACAACATCTCGTAAGTTGCACATGAATCACCTCAAATGGGTCTATTTCTATAATTATAGTGCAATTTACAGGGGGCACTTTATTGTTTATGTCCCAAAAACATAGGTTTTGACGTGATCTTACGAATGAATTGATCCATGAATTAATGTTTTGTTTTCGAGTTAACAAGAATAGGAATGCTCAGGACGCTGGGCTTTTACAGCCCAGCCTACGCCGCTTTATCCATTAAAAGCTTAGAGATTTTGTTTCAGCATTCAGAATTTCTTGAGCTTTTTCCGTGTCTGCCTTGTACTTAGTGACTAATATGCCGATATCTTTTTGATTTTCTTGTTTCATGGCTCTTGCTAAAGCCAGATCCTTTGTAGGAAATTCAGACTCATCATCGGTTACATATTTTCCAAGAAGAGGTTTAAGAGTTGATTGATCTGCTCCTAGCCAGCATAGTGTATTGAAGACGCCTTGTGGCTCCATCTTATTATTATAGAAAGCCCAGTCCAAAGCCGTAAAGCCATTACTACTTTTGCTGTTAATATCGGCGCCAAAGTTATTAATTAGTAACTCAACATGGGTAACACTGCCTTGGTGGGCTGCTTTTCGGAGGGCGACATTTTTATCCTTGGTGTTATATATCTTTAGAATGCTATCCAGGGTAACCGAACTGCCACTCGTTGTTTGGCTCATTCCAGTATTGTATATACTGCTTGACGATACTTTGCGATCAGAATCAGATTGCACAAAGAATGAAAAAAATTGTCCCATGAGAGAAGAGTTTTTCGAGGCACGAAATTTTTTAAACTCATTGTCAATAGAATCAGCCAAAGCTAAAGTCTTTCGGCTTAATGGATCAAGTGCAGAGTCATTTTCATCAAAAAAAATCTTGAGCTCAGATGGAATATCAGCATTACCAAGTTTATAGAGTTCCCTAGTTTGAAATAGGGAATAAATTTTACTGAAAGTTCCCATAAATTCGGTTAATTCTTTAAACGAAGATTTATCAACTTGCTGATACATTATTTCTGAGGCGTGAACCATTGCTGTTAAATTACTTAGCTTCATACTATTATTCTAGAAAAAAAAGAGTGCAATATTACTTAATTTTGAGGTTAATGTGAACATGGTCGACCGTTGTAGATCAATGATTTTTTGATCAAATTTACTAATTTACCGGTTATAGTACCTTTCATGTAAATCTCTCTCCCGTTATTTTATGTCGAAATTGTTCTATAGTATTACATTCACATATGCGCAGGTTTAATATATTTAACCTCATCTTTCTGCAAATTGCAGGGAATAGCATATTTTTTATTTTTTTTGTTCTTCAAGATCTTGTACTACACTAATAAAATCCCAGGCATCCACTGATTTTAAAAAAGGAGATTGAAATGAAATGGATAGTTACTGCAAATACGAATAATTGCCGAATTTATGAATATCAAGAGGATGCTTTGAATCTACTTAAAGAAATTAGTCGTCCTGAAAATAAATTAAAGGATAGTGAGCTTTTTACAGATAAACCTGGAAGGTACAATTCAAGTTATTCTAAGGGGGGAGGAGGAGTCTACGACCCACATACAGAAATAGAAGACGTACAAGACAATAATTTTTCTAGAGAAATAGCCCTGGAACTTAATGAAGCAAGAAATAAGAATCTTTATAAGGAATTGGTAATTGTAATGCCAGCTCAAATAGAGGGTTTATTTTCCAAGCATCTTAATAAAAATGCGACTGATTTAATAAAATTAAAGATACAAAAAAACCTGATGCATTTATCTGATAAAGAGTTGTTTGATTATTTGCATGAGTATAAAAAGCTATAACTTTGAGCAACACGATGAAGAGTGGCATGCGATTAAATAAGGGTGTTTAAAAAGTGCTCGAACCTTCTTTGCTTAACCGATTATAAAGAGTTTTAATTATATTCAGGAACAAACTGGGGTGGAGAAGGAGTTATCTTTTTTTGCCTTTTTTATGATTATCTCGATGATGCCCAATTTCTTTCTTTTCTTGATTATAAACCCCTAAATCAGTTTCTTTTAATTTCTCGTTTGCTTTTTCTAGTCCTTTTTGGAAAGGATGTTTTTTCATAATTTAATCCAATTATTAATCTTATTTTAAGTATAGTCTGCATATTAATGGATATCTGCTTATTGAACCCCAATGTGCTCTTTTCAATTGTTCCAGGAGTGCCTCCTATTCGAAAGCAGATTCCTTCCCAAGAGTCCTGGGACCCGATGGAATATTTACTATAATTAGAAAAGTAAATTGGTCTAGGGAGCTTCCCATCTTCAAAAGCCCCCAACAATAATTTCATTCAATGGCTTCGCTAGGTAGAGTTTATTTTTAGAGTTAAGATTCTAAAAAGGCACCCGCCCTATCAAAAGTAATATTAAATAAATTACTAAAATAAGCCCAATAATACCAGAGGGCCCATAGCCCCATCCTCTACTATGCCCCCATCTTGGTAAGGCACCAATTAAAATGAGTATCAAGACAATTAACAATATTGTCCCCAGCATGATTATTCTCCTTAAACGCCATGTACTTATAACTATAGTATTAAAACTCTACTTATACTTAACGACATAAAGAATTATTAATTGCTGTATTTACTTAAACTCAAGTTATTTCCCAATGCCTGGGAAGTCCGCTTGGGAGTTAATGTGGCTAATATTGAATTATCTTGTCCAATACATGTTTGAATTATGCTGAATAAATTTTTTATAACCTAATTTCTTGGTTACTTATGTCGCATCTCCAAATAGATTCCTCAAATGAAGTGGATTGTCGTTCTCCTCATTAGTGATGGGTTCTATACAAGTAATTGTGCAGATTTTATAGGCTCAATTTTGTAAATTTTTTTTGAATCTAGTGTTCATTAATCCTTGGTCTATTTAAAAATAAGCTAATATAAAACAAAAGGAGAATATTAAGTTTCTGGAGCTAAAATGAATCATTACAGATTACGAATAATAGATAAGGAAACAATAAAAATAATTAGAGATATAGGAGGTTATGAAAATCTTCTTGAAAATGGCCAGGATACTTGGGCTAATACAGAAGTAGATGCTCGATTGAAATTAGCAGAACAAACTGTTTTTTCTAATTTTTATAGAAACAAGGGACAATTGCATCCAAGTAAAGAATGTTATGAGGAGTTAAATGATATTTGGACAGACCCAAACAAAGTATCTATAAAGCTTATTTAATTCTTTAATTTTGAACAAACCAAATCATATAATTAATACTTATCACATTAAGCAATATAAGTGGCACCTATAGAGGGATAGTATAAATGCTTCATAATCAATCACTACCTAGTTAAAAGTGACACCGAGAACCCCATTGATATGATAGTTAAATTTGCTTTGCTCCCCATTCAAGGCTTGGTAAATTGGGGTTGACCATCCTAACTGAAAAAAGAATTTCTGGGTAGAAAACCATAAAGAAGGGGTAATTAATAATAAGTCTCCTCCGGTGTCGGGATCTGCTTCCCCTGAGACCTTATCTTTGTCCATATGGACTCCATGAACTTCAACTAAACTAAAAAAAATGTATTTCCCCGTTACGCTTTTAATGTTTCGACCTAAGCCAGATTGATATAAATATTGGGTTCCTAATTTAACCTCGCCATTTTTTTCTATCCATGTTAACCCAGAAGCAGCAAACCATAGCCAATCTACAGACATGCGATTATAGGTACTTCCCAAAAAATAACTTGGTGCCCCAAAACCTGTAGGTGGGTCTTTACGAAACGAACCGGATGGCGCGGACAACCCACCTACAACAGTCAACTGGTCGGCATATTTTGAAGTACTATTGTCATAAGGAGAGTATTCTCCTTGAATGTAAATATCTCCAATTCCCGAGGAATGATTATCGCTCACATAACTTGCAGCAATTGGGAGTGATAGTAAAAGGGACGCTTTATCGGATAAGCCATAAACAAATGAAATGGGTGTGCTTGAAAAATGCTCACTTCTACTTTTCAAATAATTTGGTGCAACATAAAATTGCATTTGATCCTTTTCAATTAAACTTTGGCCAAATGAGAGAAAAGGACCAGGCTGTTGGGATGGGGGAAGTGCAAAATTTCCTATATTTGGAGGTTCATTTTCGGCTTGTGGCGAAATGATATCTTTGGCCAAAATTTGTTGGCATGAAAAGATAATAGTTAGGAATAAACTGAACCTGTTTAATTTATATAATCCACTCATTACTTAATGTTTTTTAAGATTGAAAATACTTATTAAACTACAAAAGGGGCTTAAATACCCGTAATTTTTTTAGAGTTTTTGTTTTTTTCATTTTTAATTAAATATCTAAAATCTTACCAAGCCTCCAGGAACATAAAACCACTATTTATAAACATCATTGATTTAGGAAAGAGGTGATACAACAAAATTTATTGGTATATACTCATCAAAAAAATATATAATCCAAATCAACTGAAGGGCAATGATAAAAAATTTTTTGCTCATTGATGATTTTTTTTGCAAGGAAGTTTTTTGTTCTCGTGATATTTTTTAAAAAGGATCATCTCGATAACATTGAAACTTTAAATGTAAAATATCTGTTGCGGAAGTAGAAGAAAATTTTATGAACTATGATACGATTTTGTTGACCATTAAACGACTCATTACAGGCTTACTCCCGATGCTACTGGTTGCTTGTGTGCATCAGCCACCTAATGGCCCAGATCACTATGTGGTCAGAGGGAAAACATATCATGTGATGAAATCTGCCAAAAATTACAAAGCAAAAGGAGTTGCTTCCTGGTATGGGTCACACGGTAGACATCAAAAAACATCGACCGGAGCGCGCTATAACATGTATGCGATGACAGCAGCTCATCCCACACTTCCAATTGCTACCCGAGTTCGGGTTAAAAACCTGAATAATGGCCGGTCGATTGTGGTTCGGATTACTGATCGAGGTCCTTTTTTATCGAATAGGATAATTGACTTATCCTTTGGTGCTGCTAAAAAACTCGGTATAACCGGTACTGCTCCTGTTGAAATTGAAGTAGTTTGAAATTGCAAAAGCTCGGGCTTCCTAGTTTAAGAACCTGATTTAACTGCTAAAACTGGGCTAAATCGTCCCAAAGGTTGCGTCGTGATGCCAATCAATCGAGTCTGACCAAATTGGTAAAAATGATCCACACAGTACTATAATTATCCTGTGTGAGGTTAATTATGTACATAGATCCGATCGATGACGATGTTATTTCTTATAAATACGCGCCGTTTTATGCTGAGTGCGATCCAAAAAACGTGGTTAATATAGGTTCAGAGGACGCTCATGGAATTTTCACTTCTGGCATGACTGAATGTGTATCCTTTGCCTTTTTCGTCAAGAAAAACAATGAAGTGAAGCGGTTATCTCTGATCCATTTTCCAGGAGGTATCACGAGTTATACTCTAGATTCACCCTTGGGAAAAGAGGTTATCGCTGCGATGGTGGCTAAGGCGCCTGAAGGTGCTGAAATTGAAGCAGTAATTGGATTTAGCAGTTCACACTACCCAAACGGTTTGTTTGATGATGAAGAAATTTTAGAAGTCCTTGATAATCAACTTAATGAGTTAGGCTTCCAACTCACCAGTCTACAACTTTGTGCCGGTAATGGTCGAAATTTAGACGAGTCAGGTTTCAGTTTCGGTATAAATTTTAATGGTAAATATGGCGAATTTATAAATTGCCATGGTCTGGTGGCACGCGGAAATTTAAATTCAAAAGAGGCTTGTGTAGATTATAGTGATACTCCCACAAATCTATCTCAACTGGCTTATTTACTTAATTGGGCCCGTTTACGTGGGGATAGGCAGCGATGGGATGAATTATTAAAGGACGTACAACGTCTGGAAGAAATTCATTTCGACAAAGATTTTTCCCCAGTAAAAGAAATGTCTTTTACTTTGGCAAATGAGGATATTCCCCTCAATAACCCAGCCCAATTGAGCGATATGATGTTAAGAGCGCGTGAAGGAGGAAACAAGGAGTTATGGAAACAAATAAAAACAGCTATAGTGCAAGAGATTGAACAATGCGCGGATAAATATGCATCTTTAGGGAAATATAAATCAATTTTAAAGCTCCATCTCGATGCAAACGCTTTAAATCAATACCAGGGAAGTTTTTTCAGTAGAACTTTTCAGCAAGGAGAGCCAACCCATTGGCGCCAAGTAAAGAAGTATGATACAGGAGCTGAAGCGGCCGCTGGGGCACAAAAGTCTACTTCGCCCGATTCTGAATCTGCTGGTACAGAATCAGCTAATACTCTAAAAAAGGGGTGAGCAGATTTTGCTGCTTGCATGCCTAAAAGCCATATAAACTATTATTTGAAAAATAATTATTAATAATAAGAAAAGTATAAAATTACCACCCGTGGTGATGTAATTCTTAATACTGAAGGATAACTAGATGAACTTATTTGTGATTTATATTGGTGGAAGCCACTCTAATTCTTTAATCGAACTCCATGATCTACGCTTTTTAGTCGCCAATTCCATTGAAGATACCTATGAGGGACTCAGAAAAAGCTGGTGGGGTATACCAAAAACTTTACATATAGATGCTTGGGGCATTTTAAAGTATGCAGATGGATATACGATTCAAGTTTCACAGGAACAATCAGAAGATCATAGTAATAAATTATTTTTCGTAAATTTGGGGGGGTACGATAAAACCCAATTTACAGAATTACATAAAAATATTTTTGTAGTGGCCGGTAATGAGCTTGAAGCGAAACAAAAAGCACTTATTCAAATTTCTGACTGGCAGTCCCCGCATCGTGATTATTTATATGAAGTAGATCATTTACTTAATGTTAATTCATTACTTAAGAATGAAGGATATTATTTACATTTAAACAAGCAAGTCGACTTTCAGCCATTTGAATTTACCTGTTGTTATACTCCAATAGGTAGAAATTAAAACGTAACCTGGTTGCTGGCAACCAGGTTTTTGGGTTAGTTGCTCTTTAAAGCTAGATATCTGATTCCAGACTATAATCGAATAAGTGGTCAATAATTAATCAATCATCCCGTTAATGGACTATACTTCACAATTAGGGATTATAAAATGAACAGGAGGTTATCATGACAAATTATACACGACCTAGAACAGGAACCCATAACGTCCAAAAAGGGACAATGGCTGAAACTCAAAATAATGAGATGCTTACCGCATATTTTCCAGATCGAGATTCTGCAGAGGCAGCGTATCAATCTTATTTAGATAGAGGATACAGCCCAGATGATATTAATATCATTATGTCAGAAGATTCCAAGAAAAAGTATTATGATTCTGACTTAGTCCAAAATGAAGAAACTCATGCTGCGGAAGGACTAGGCGTGGGTGGCGCGATTGGAGCTGGGCTTGGCGCTCTCTTAGGTGGGCTTGCTGCTGTGGGTACTAGTTTGGCGATCCCGGGATTAGGTATCGTAATTGCAGGACCTATTGCTGCTGCTTTGGCCGGAGCGGGAGCCGGAAGTATCTCAGGCGGAATAGTTGGGGCATTAATTGGTTGGGGTATTCCAGAAGAACGCGCAAAAGAATATGAGCGAGGAATACAATCTGGAGGAATCGTGATGAGTGTAAAACGACGTCCGAATAGAGATTACTCTGACTTAGAAAAGGATTGGAACGCACCCATCCATTAATTGATGAAGGCGGATAGGATCCGCCTTTCTCATTCCTATATTATTTGCTTACCAACCGTGCCTCTTTGCTGGGGATAATCTTTTTTCCTTTTTGAAGAAGATGGACTTTTATGAATTCTGCTCCCGTAAATAAAATCTGCGCGGAATAATAAATCCACACGAGAATTAGAATAAGAGCGCCAGCCGCACCAAATCCTTGGGATAAATTGGAGTGAGATAGATAAATACCCAGTAAAAATTTACCTATTGAAAATAAAAGTGCAGTAATGAAAGCGCCCAACCATACATCTTTCCATTGAAGTATCACATCCGGAATAATTTTAAAAATTAAGGCAAATAGGAAGGTAATGCCTAAAATTGAGATAAGAAAATTCATTACATAAGCTATAAAAGCGAATTGTGGTAAATAGGTTAACAAATGCGAACTCACGAAGGAGAGCACCACGGAAATGATTAACGAAACCAAAAGCAGGAAGCCAACACCTAGAACCATAGTAAAGGATAAAAACCGGTTTTTAATGATCCCTAAAATACCACTAGGTTTTGCTGTGACACCCCACACGGCATTTAAGCCCGTTTGCAGTGCGCCAAAAAAACCTGAAGCACCAAATAATAAAATGAGAGCAGAAATAATATTCGAAATAATATGAGTGGAGGGCTTAACTTGGGTAATCATGGTCTCAATTTGCTCTGCAGGATCGTTCCCAAATGTGTTCCCTATTTGTTCGAGTATGTTGTGTTGAATCACTTGGGCATTAAAAACAAGGCCGGCAATGGCAATCGCAATAATTAATAATGGAGTAATGGAAAATATAGTGTAGTAAGATAAACTTGCTGCTAACCCCGCGACGTTATCTGTACTCCAAGAATCCATTAATTTCTTTACAAATATTTTTACATTCATTGTTCATAACCTTTTTTTGATTATTCTAATCATAGAGGAGGCATTTATAGAATAAAGGTTTAATGCGATAAAGCTATTGGGAGATTTAATTATTGACTAGGTAACTTTTTATAACATCAAAATTGAAAATTTTTATTCTATGAGCATTGATGGGGCATTTTTGACCCAGTACCCCCCAATTCACAAGAGGCTGGGTCAAAATAACCTTCATAAGGATGAGTCTGAATGGATTAACTTTCCAAGGCTTTCATAACTTTGCTAACATCTTCATCGATAATTTTATTGATTTCCGAGACTTGATCAGAATAACCAACGGATTCAACGACTAAAGTAGCAACCTCTTCATAAAAAGAGTCTCGTTCGCGATGTTGTTCTTCCAAAAATTTTTTCATATCATCAATTGGAAGTGAGGAAGTTCGTCCATTTTTCATACGAGCTAGCTGCGTGGGTATAGAAACTTTCAAATAAACTACAAATTCAGAGGATAACAATTTTCGACACTCCTCACTCGAAATTACGCATTCTTCCAATAAGACAACAACATTTTCTTTTTCTAAGCTATGAGAAATAATTTCGGCCTGGCAACGATTAAACGCTGCTTCGCCTTGCTCACCAAGAATTTCTCGAGTATGTCGTCCAATATAACGTTCAATACTGGGATTTGCATCCACAATCTGCCATCCTAATTTGTTAGCCAAGGCTTCTGTAAATACAAACTTGCCAGCACCCATATGACCTACTATGAAAATACGCTTTTCCAAAGTAATACCTCTCTTAATGATCAATAATTTCGTGTGGACCCAGGCGACCTAAGGCCACGAAAGGAATTAGGTTCGATGTGGATCAAAATCAATTATAGGATAATAGTAGCTGATATTGGTTTTTAATTATCAACAAAATCAAATCTTATGAATAATTTTACATTTTTTTAGAGCCCTTAGAGGGACAGTTCTATATCAATATCATTGCTTGTAGTGTCATTATTCGTGTCATTGCATGTTTATTAAAGCAAATTTATTTGACCGAATAATTTTATCATGCAAAAATAGTCGATATTTTATGCAAATTGCTCGCGATATGAATAAGTTTTTTTATGTGTTTTGTTTCTTAATAGTTCAAATACAAGCCTACGCTAGTCCTGAAGAAAATACGCAAGCTTACTTTGATTCCATTAAAAGCACTCCTAGGCTATTAAAAAAATTTTTAACTCAGATGCCTAAAGGGGGTGATTTGCATATGCACGTGAGCGGCTCATCATTCCCTGAAAATTTAATTCACTATGCGCAAATGGATGATTTATGTATTGAGAATAAAAATTTGTCGGTTTTTATCAATCCTTCATGCAACACAGAAGATTATTTAGCTAACGCGGTACTCAATAATAAGTTATACAACTCATTGATTGACGCATGGTCGATGCGCCATTTCGATAAAATGGGAAATGAATCAGGTCATGATCATTTTTTTAATGCTTTTGGAAAATTTAGCCTGATTACCAAAATGCATGGAGGAGAAATTTTAGCTGAAATGACTGAGCGTGCGGCAGCCCAAAACGAACTTTATTTAGAAATCATGACGACCCCAGATGGGAACGAGGCCAGTCAACTCGGAAAAAGTATGGGATGGAATCCTAATTTAGAATACCTGCGCAATCAATTATTAAGTGCTAACTTTGACCAAATAGTGACTAATATTTCTCTTAATTTGAACAAAGACGAAGCTAAGAAGAATGCATTACAACAATGCGGTACCCAAAATGAACAAGCAGGTTGTGAGATCACGGTTCGCTATTTGTATCAGGTTCGTAGAGAACAACCACCCGAGATGGTTTTTGCACAATTACTGGCAGGATTTGAATCTGCTTCACACGATCCACGTATAGTAGGCATTAATATGGTTCAGACTGAGGATGGTCCAATATCTATGCGCGATTATCGATTACATATGCAAATGGTGGCTTTTTTACATCAACTCTACCCTAATGTTCATATTACCCTCCATGCGGGTGAACTTAATCCTCAATTAGTCACACCAGACGGATTGACATTTCATATTCATGAAGCCGTAGAGACTGCTTCTGCAGAACGAATTGGACATGGTGTTGACATCCAATACGAATACAATGCCTCTGAATTAATAAATAAAATGGCTCAAAAAGAAGTATTGGTTGAAGTCAATCTAAGTAGTAACGATTATATTTTAGGCATCAAAGGAGACAATCATCCCTTAGCTTTATATTTAAAATATGGTGTACCGGTTGCATTATCAACCGATGATGAAGGAATAAGCCTTGAGCCTTTAACTCGTCAATATGAGCGTGCCGTTGAAGAACAAAAACTGTCTTATCTCACCCTAAAACAATTAGCCCGTAATAGCCTGTATTATTCTTTTTTACCCGGCGATAATCTTTGGGAAAATTCACAATATAAGATTATGAACCCCCTCTGCCCCCCCATGAAATCCGAAACAGAAGAGCCAATCCCAGCGTGTGAGAATTTTCTAAAAATGAATCAAAAAGCTCAACTTCAATGGAAATTAGAAGAACAGTTCGCTAAATTTGAATCACAATATTGACCTCTAATACAATACCGAGAAGAACGGATACGGATTGATACAATACCTGCCTAAGAGGATAGAACTAAGTCTTAATATCTCTATCGCAAGGAAGCAGGGCGGGGTATATCCTCCTCTTCTTCATCTAATAATATTTCTTCGAAGGGAAAATCTTTTTTATTGGCTAATTTTTCATGGATTTTTACAACCAATTCTGGAGATAATAATTTCTCATAATGGATTATAAACTATTCAGTCTCTGCCTTGGTTAATGAATTTCTGTAATCCTTATCTTCCATAATGAATTCTTATAAACAGGGTTGGCATTCCCCAATACCTACTAAGGTGCGTCCTTCTTTAACGTAAAATTGGCTGATGCATTGATTTAAAGTACCCAGCTTACTCGTTGAAATTGTAAAAAATTGCATCTTTAAGTTCAAAATTTGAGTAAATCCCCTTTGAGTTTTTCATATATATGTTAATATCTCCTTCGCAAATCACTTGTATTTTATGGAGAGCATATGTTTTCACGTCTTTTTTCATCACCCTGGTCACCATTGGGTGGTTTATTTTCAGAAACCCGTCCTGAAACCTCAAAGGAAGAAAAAAAACCTAACTTCCAATATGAATTAAATAAGGACGAAAAGAGACAACTAGCACGTTTAGAGAGCAAACCCAAAGTTGTTGCTCTTTACGAGGAGCATGATGGGGCAGCGAATGCTGACTTAGCCATTCAACATTTTGAAAATGATGGCTTAGACGTTATTCGAGTTTCTTCAAATGATGGATTAAACCATCCGGCTTTTACAGACGGATCTATTAATGGTATTTATTTACCTGGTGGTTCAGATATTCCCGTTCATAGCGATGATGATCCACGTAAGCAGTTTGAAGGTCAGCTAACGCAACTTGCACGCACTAAAGATATTCCTCTTATTGGAGTCTGTCGAGGCCAACAAGCTCTTGGTCATCATAATGGTTTGGAGGTGGATGATTTGCCAGACTATGAACAGCATTATTCAGGTGCCGATAATTCGAATTATCCTGATTCGAATAATACAGTTGTGGTTGAACAAGGAAGTCAATTATTTGCTGCATTACAGAATGAATTTAAAGAAAAGAGAGATAATGAGCCCATGGAGTACCCAGTCAAATGCATTCATCATCAACATATACGCGAGAATGCAAATAATCATGATGTGGATATTACAGGCCGCAATAAATTTGATGGTACGGTCGAAAGCGTTGAAATAAAAACTGGAAAGTATTATTCATTTGGGGTACAACATCACCCCGAAGTACTTATAAATTCTTATGAGAATAAAAGAAAAGAACGCCTTCTTGAGTTGGAAAAAGAAGAGAATGAAGATCGCTTAAAATCGCTTTTCTTTGATCCTGAGGTTTCCTTTGATACCGAAATGAAATATTTTCAGAAACGAAGAGAAGCTAAAACAAAATCAGTAGAAGAAAGAGCTGCTAGAGCTGAAATGGGCTTTTTTACCAATCAAGCTAAAAAGCACTTTCTAGAACAAGCGCCTAAACCAAAAGAAAAACAGCCCAGAGACGACTCAGGCTTACTTTATAGTTTCGTGATCTAATTACATTGCTACTACAGACCTCTTATAGCCAAGGAAGGTAAAGAGGTAAGAAACTCTGGATAAAAAACCCCATAATTTATTCGGTTTAATTAAAAAGAATTCACACCTAATACACTAACTCGGTTACTCCTCGTCGACTTTTGTTCAAATTTTTTTCTTTTCAAGAACTTAGCCAAGAACAAGGTTGATTGTTTGGATTCCTGCGTAAAGCAATAAATTCGAAGCCTACAAATATTGCATCAAAATACCTGCCCTAATAATAATTACTTAATAATTTAAGAGTACAATTTGTATATTAGATGGCCATATATGGTTTGTGGTCTAAGTTAGTGAGGTAGTTATTATGTTTCAGAGATTGAGAGAATTTGTTTACGGAAGTCCCGTTCAAAATACTAACGAAGCGAGACCAAAATTTGAATACGCTTTAAATAAAGACGAAAAAGAACAATTGAAGCAGTCGGAAGAAAAGCCTAAAATTGTCGCGCTTTATGATAAAGAAGGTGGGACAGCCTACTGTGACCTTACAATGAATTATTTACAAGCGAAAGGATTTGATGTCATTCCAGTAACACCCCAGGAAGGATTGACTCATCCAGCATTCACCGGTAAGGTCAATGGTATCTATTTGCCCGGAGGTCCTAATGTCCCGGTCCATGATAACAGCGACCCACGTAAGAAGCTGGAAGGTGACCTTACAGAATTGGCCCAGAGTAAGGATATTCCTCTTTTAGGTATATGTCGTGGACAACAAACAGTCGCACATTTTCATCGCTATGAAGTAACGGACATTCCGGAAGATTCCAATCAACATGAACTTCATTACGAGCATTTTGATGCGGTTTATAAAGAAACACAGGATCCTACTTACAATAGTAAGGTAGTGGTTCATGAAGGAAGTCAACTTTATAATGCATTACGTTATAAACTAAACCAAAAAGAGGGTGATATCGAATACAATGTTACCTGCTTGCATCATCAGCATGTTCAAGAGGATCCCCAAAATACCTCACTTCAAGTAACTGGACGAGGTAAATTTGACCGAATGGTGGAAAGTGTTGAGAAAAGGACTGGAAGATTTTATACCATCGGCTTCCAACATCATCCTGAAGCAGTCCTAAGTTCATGTGCGGAAGCAAGGGAACAAAAAATTAGCGAGCTAAACACAAAATACTATGATGAACAAATTGGTGTAAATCACTTTTCGGATCCAGAAGTGGGCTACCATGTGCTACGCCAACATGAGAAAAGATTAAGAGAAGTAACTCGTGCAAAACCTCGAGATCTACAAGCAGCAAAAGGGGAACTGGGCTTTTTTTCATCTCAAGTGAAAAAACACTATCTTACTGACGCTCCAAAAGTAGATACAAAAGCTAAAGACGATGATTATTATGCTTATTTCTGTTCCTAGGATCACTCTCCTGTACCAAGGATGGTCAGCAGAGAGCTTCTTTTAAAACCCTCCTTTTATATTACACCGTTGCATAGAGATTATTGTTAAACTGACAATTATGGTGGAATATAGATTCAACTTCTAATCTATTCTACTTTTTGTAATCGAATGCCATTGGCCTCAATATTAATCAAACCTCGTTTATAAAGTTGGCCTATGGCACTTTTAAAATTTTTTTTACTTTCCGAAAACATCTGTTGAATTTCTGCAGGCGAGCTTTTGTCATGTAATGCTAAAAAACCCTGGGACTGTTCGAGCTTAGATAAAATACGTTGCGCCAAGTCATTGATGCTACTTTGACCTATTTGTCGTAAAGTAATATCAATTTTGCCATCTTCGCGCATCTTTTTGATATACCCTTTTATTTTTTTTCCATATGTTAAAGTTTGAAAAATATCGCCTGTATGAATTAATCCCCAATGGCTGTTGTTAATGATTACTTTTCGGCCTAACGGGGTACTTTCTGCAATAAGCAGGCTCACTTCATCACCTGGGTTAAAGTGAGCTGGAGTTTTATCCAAAAAATAGTCGATTTTTGAGCTTGCAATGATGCGTCCCTGATTATCTTGCTTTAAATAAACCAGATAAAATTTCCCCTTTTCCATAGGGCGGTGTTGCTCGGAGTGGGGCACCAATAAATCTTTCTCTAATCCCCAATCAAGAAAAGCTCCCACAGGATTTACATCGATCACTTTTAAAAAAGCAAAGCTACCTAGAGTGGCAAGAGGACGCATTGTTGTCGCAATAATTTTGTCCTCGGAATCAAAATAGACAAAAACATCAACTACATCACCAACTAACGCGCCTTTAGGGACCGATTTATTGGGTAATAAAATTTCTCCCAACTCCCCACCCTGAAGATATACTCCAAATGGGGCTTCTCGTACCATTTTCAATCGATTAAATTGCCCAACTTTTATCATCATCAACTCGTTTTTTCACCTATGAGTCAAAGCTTAACACAGAATGGAATTATTATTGATTAATCATGCAGGGTTTTATTCGTGTAAATAATTTTCGGGTGTCATATAACTAAAAAATTATCTTTTCCGAACCCTGGATTAATCATTTTTATTGATTTTAAGGACGTAAACATAGGTTGCAAATTGATTCATAAAAGAAAATAATCAGTTCCTTATTACTTATTATTGTCGATTATTATGAAACCAGCAAAAACTTTAACCTCCTTACTGCAAGTGGCTGTTTTATCCTTATTGATAATTAAAGGGGCCATTGCAGGCGATGTTCATGTTATTGGCTCCATAAAACATTCCATACAGCTGCCTACCGAATCTTCGTCCGCGCACCGCGGGTTAAATCAGCCAAAAGTCATCCAATTGCTTAAAGTCGAGCTGTCTCAGGATGCTCAAACGCTACTGGAGGGACGAATTAAAAATATTGTCAAAAATCCTTCTCAGGTCTCACCTTCATTGCAAAATAATGAAACTCCTAAAAGGGTTCAATTGGCTATGAACGAGGTTCCTGTTTTAGACCAGGGACCTCATGGAACATGCATCACATTTGCCATAACGGGTGCTCTTGATGCGGTTATAGGTCATGGAGATTATATTAGCCAACTTTGTCATTTACAGCTCGGAAATTATCTGGAAGATCATGGTTATGCTCTTAGTGGTTGGGATGGAAATTATCCTATCTCGGTAATAAATCAGATTGAACAGTATGGAGTTGTAAATAAAGACAAACAAACAACAATAGGGTGTGGTGGATTGACTGAATATCCTCTTCATTCTAATAAGAAACCGGATTCTTTTATAGAACCCGAAGAATATAGCACAATGAGTGAATTGATCATCGGTAAACAGGTTAACTGGTCCAATATATATTGGAGAATTAGTTCTACCTGGACCTTAAATGAAGTAAAAAAGGCGCTTATCTCCGGTGACCGATCGGTTTTTGCGGTTATGATACCGCGCCTTGATATAGGAGTTGTGGGTGCTGTTGGAAATTATAAAAGCAACAATGACACCTGGTTAATCACCTCAGATGTAATGATTGGCTTGCCAAGCGTACAAGCGGCACATGGGATGATCATTACAGGGTACGATGATGATGCAGTTGCTGTTGATAATTACGGCCAGAAACACAAGGGATTATTAACTTTACGCAATTCCTGGGGGAGTAACCTGGGCAATAAGGGGGAGTTTTATATGTCCTATGATTATTTTAAATTACTGACTTTTGATGTAAGACGGTTTTCCCCAAATTAAAACCAACACTCCCAGGATATCCTGAGTTAGTAGGTTGCTTGCTCACTGGAGTTTTTGGTCAAATAAAAGTCAATATAATTAGATGATTAACATGCAACTCTTGTTGCAGCAACAAGCCACAACCTGTATTTAGGCTTGAAATTTACTTTATGATAGATTCTGTTGCGAAAAGTACCAATTTGGTAGTAATGACCTATAATTTTAATGTCCTTTAAATAATTAGGAGATAGGGAAATGAAGAAGTGTTCAATACTTTTAGGGCTGACACTAATAAGTTCATGTGTTTTTGCAATGGATCAATCAAATATGGGACAGATGAATATGAGTGAAAATCAATGTCCTAAAGGTAAGAAACAAACTGCAGCACTCGAAAAAGAATACTTGCAAATGATGGTTACCCATCATCAACAAGGGATACAAATAATGGAACTGGCAATAAAAAAATCTCAAAATCCAAAAATTGTGGCTATTACAAAGAAAATGCTCGAACGTCAAAATAATGAGGTTACTAAGATGAAAGGATTACTTAGTAAATTACCTGCGACTTCTGAAGCCAATTATCAAATTCCTGGAATGAAGCCTATGGAAATGAAGTCGTTTGATAACCTTTCGGGTAAGGAGTTCGATGATATGTATATCAGTGAAATGAGCGATCATTTTAAAGGAGGAATGCAAATGACGTCGTTCTTACTCAAATGTAGCCATAATCCTCAGATGAGAGAAATTCTGAAATCCATCCATAACAAACAAACTGATCTACAGAAATTAGAACAACTGAAATAGCAAAACAACCTACATTGAAGCCATTCTTGCTGATGAGAATGGCTATAAAATTTTCCAGATCCTAAATCAAGTTTGACAATCAATTTATTATTTCAATACAATGCAACAAATATCATTATTTGGGCAATTTGTTAATATGAGCGGCAAAGGTTTGCATTATTGGCGACAAGCTTGGAAAGATGCAGGATTTCTAGAAGATTATACGAATGCTGATTATTTGTTAAAGCGTTACGCACGACAATCATTTACTTCGTACGGTAAAGAGGTCGCTGATTTTTATTTTGGGGAATCAAGAAGTATTTTTGTGCCCAGTATTAATTCTAAAAGTACTCGTTCAACTCCTGATAGAAAAAGTATGTCCAGTGTGATCCAAGATTTACAGACGATTCTTCATGGGCGGTCAATTTATGAAAAGGGTGATTTGCACAACATACTTATAGTCTTCGGAGAAAACACGAATGAGGATTATACACGCTCTTTCAATATTGTTAAAAAACCTTCTTTTCTCAATTTTATTTTTCTTGAATGGTTCTTTTCATTTTTGCAGAAGTGCTTTGGGAACGATCAACGTCACGAAAAAGAAAGTACCTACGCTCTGCACAATTAAGACTGTTCATTTTTTGGCTTTTGTTTGCTCCTCTAATATAAAACTTGCCTACTTTTGCGGTAGGCAAGCAAATTAAGATAAATGACGATTTGCATATACTTCCATTGCTGCAGTCAAAAACTCAACTAAATCAGGATGATACTTATTAAAGAAGTCACGAAAATCCGGGTGGTCCAAATAAATTTGTCCAAGCCCTATGTAAGATTCTTTTGTTGGGGTCCAACAATTATTCACCCAATCATAATGCTGTTGTATAAGGTCCTGAACCTTTTTTGAGTCTATTTTAAGGCCTTGTCTTATTGCATCAGCAAGTGCACGATTTAATTGCTCCCCGGAAGCTTTAAATGCCTCCCAATCGGGCTTTTTCCAATGAGAAACTTTTTTCCAACTGTCATCAATTTGTTGCTCTGAAAGTACCCCAGATTCAACTAGATATTTTTCATGTTCTTGTTGCTGGATGGGATCAAAACCTTCAAACATTTCTTCAATATTCATTTTATATTGTCCTCTTAAATGGGAAATGGTTTTATCAATCGTCTGTATGAGTGTTTGTGTTCGCTCAACATGAGATTGCAAAGAAGATTTTTGTTGTTGTAATGATTTTATTTTGTCGAAATCATTACAGCTCAAAATTTTCTTAATGTGATTAAGAGGAAACTCAAGTTCACGAAAAAACAGAATTTGCTGGAGTAAAAGTACCTGCTCTTCCTTATAATAACGATATTGATTATCGCCATAAAATGCAGGCTTCAATAAACCAATTTCATCATAAAAGCGTAAAGTTCGGGTGCTGATACCTGAAAGCTTAGCTAATTGTTTAATTGTATACCTCATATCGTATTCCTCTTAAGCCACAAGAGACACAATAAGGGTTAACGTTGCGGCAAGGTCAAGCAGTATCATCTATTTTATAAATTCTTGAATTTTCAGCAAGTAAACGGTTTTCTAGAAACACACGACTCGCGCCAGGCTTTAATTTTATTGTTCATAAATTAATTTGTCTGCTATATTTGCGCTTTTTGTGTGCAAATGTAAAGCTTTTGTCAATTTTATGTTCTAACTAATTCATTTTTAATTCCAATATATGTGTTGTTTAACGAATAAAATCCAAATAAATAAGAGAGTCATATATGAAAGTTATATCTGTTACAGGGATAAACCTTACATTAACTAAATGGATAGTTAGTGAATCCAAATCTCCCTTAGATGAGGAGGATAATCTGTGCGTTTTTGAATGCAGTTCGTCAGAAGAAGCTCAGAAGATGATGGAAAATATTAAATTAGCATTCACGACTGATTATTCTATGGATGTGGATCTAGTAGGGGTACACCCCCCTGCATTTCTCGATTACTATCTAGAAACTCATAGAAATTATGTCATTGCTTCAACGAATTTTTTAGAAAGGTATTTTGACGGGAAAGTTGAAGAAGTACCCAAAGAGAACCAATGTGAAAATAAATCATTCTTTATATACACGTCAAATATGGGTGATGATGATAACTCACATATCCGTATGATTATCGTAAATAACAACCAAAACTCACTAACAATTAAACCTATTTTAGCTGAATCAATGACAGAGGATCTCATTGATTTTTCGGAGGAATATTTAGGCGCTACTTCATATACTAAAAGGAATAAGACGAGTGCTCAAGTAAAAGAAGCATATAATTTTAATGGACTCTTTTCACCGAGTGATAATTTTAGTGTACTTTGGCTACCTGCCAAGTCTCATCATGGACGCTCAATGTTTACAGCCTATGGATGTTCAAGTCATAAAATTGCGAAAATGCTGGAAACAAAAATTAAAGAGGATGAAAAAAAGAAACAAAAGGAAACTCCGCTGGTGACTAATAGTGAACATATTACTCTAGTGTGTGAGGGACCTATTTTAATTGCTTCCAGAGACTATTTAGAACAAATTTATGGTACGCCAATACAGGTGTCATTAGTCAATGATTTAACCAAGCAAGGTCTTGCTGATAAACAGTCTAAACAACGAACCCTTGTTGTAGACAAAATGTATCTTGCATGGGATGAAAAAGTAAAATTAAGGAATCAGCCTAATCTTTTAAAGTTACAAGGAAGGACCACTCAAAGGTTTTTCCCACCCCAATTTGCTCCAACGGGAACCCATCTAAAGCCTATATATGTATCTCCATTTAATAGTAAAAACACCGTGGTTCCAATGACTGATCCGCTAACTTATCCTAATATTTGTATAGAGGGTAAGACTATTGTTCCTAAACCTGATGCTCTACCTCTTCCTTTTATGTCTACTCAGCAAAAGTCGGGTACGACTCAGGAGGTCACGAAACTGGCTGCTCCACGTGCTCAATCCATGTTCCATGATTCTAATTCCAATGAGCCTATTAAAACGTTTACTGAAGAAGAGTATTTGAGTTTCTTCAATTAATTAAAGCGTAGCCTGGTGCAGAGCAACCAGGGTTTTCAAGTTCATAGGTGCGTTTGCAAATGCAGAAAAACCTAATCTACTTTTTCACCAGTAGGTTTCCCACTAATTTTTGCTGGAGTTAGATTATTAGTAATACGAAAAACTGCTTTATCTACGCGTCGCTGAAGCATGATCTCAACCATTACGGTTTCGTTGGGATGGATGATTTGGTTCATATCCGCAAGCGAGGAATGAAAATCAAGTACTTTATAATAGGCAAGGGCTTGGGCACTTGACTCTGGGTAAGCCCTAATCCGGAATCCAAGATGACCTTGCATTTGGGGTGTATTAATCCCGGCTTCCATAATATCGTAGTCAAGAAAATAGGTCAGTTTTCCTCGATTATTTAGGTTTCTCTGGCGATCTACGAAGAACCCTTGAGGAAGCGCCTGTTCGCTATATTTTGGTCCAGCAGTTAAAAAAAGATCATAATCGGCAAGGTGATTGCCTCGGTCATCAATAAGTCGAAAAACAATCATAGAGTAGCGATTGGTGATGTACTCACGCTTAAAGATAAGTGTGCTCACCATTTCGATGTGCTCATTATTCTGAGTTTCTTTAGTAAGTTTATCGAGCTCTATTGCTATTGCATTATAGGCAGCGGTATTTTTTACTTGCAGACAACGCAGGACCCATATTGCTGTAGGGTGGGTTGCTGCATTAGCCAGAGTAACACTTCGAATGATTCCCATATTTTTTCCGGAATGCGCAAGCCGAGGCAGAACCCCAAATGCCATTGGTTTTGAGCGTATCATTTTGGAGACAACAAGATTTTCCCCATTATTTCCCTCCTGATGTAATTTCAACAAGCTATAATTCATATTTGTAGCCGCTACGCGTACTATCCCATCAGAGCCAGCTTCTCCCGTGTAGGAGTTTAGTGCATCATAAAGTTGCCGATCAATTTTCTGGCCCGTAAGTACAAAGGAATAGATTCCATGAGCAGTGCATTCATAATCAAGCCAACTTTCATTGAGTTGCCAGCTCATATCGCTTCCGAGCTCAAGCCAGTCAAGGACTTGCTGTCCTGGTTCAACACCTTCAAAAAAACTTTTAATGCGGCCTAAACGGGATTTACCAAGTTGGGCAAGGGCAGATCCGTGGTTGGAGGGGGCGAGCATGATAAGATGGCTTAATGGGCATTTTTCAAGATTATTCTTAAAATACAAATCCATCCATTTCCGAACAATGGGCCCACCAGTTGAATGGGTGATACACGCAAAACGTTCTCCATCGCCAAGCTTATCCGCAATTTCATCACGTAAGGCTTGATCAAATGCACGTGCTATATCGTCAACCGTTATTGAATCGTCAAAACTGATATAACGGCCGAGATAAATATTGCCCACTCGAATATTCAGTGTTTGATTCTTGCTCTGACTTTCAAGCCATTGAGGGAGTTCCCCATAACTATCGGTATTCGTGGCACTCCAACCATGGACGAAAATAACGATCATAACGCTCCTTAACTTAGTAGCTCACAACAGGCATTGCTGAGGACCTCGATGATATTAAATTATTTTAAACACGATCCTCAAGCATTTTTGGTCTTAGCATTTAAAGGCTAAGTTTGAACAGACTATGGGGAGAAGAATGAGATTGAGTCAGGACCCTACCTGCTAACTCAATTATTTTTGCAATAAGTTGATTGATATGTTTTGATAAAAAACGGGGCATAACCGAAGATACTTTTTTGATTTTGATGGGTGTCTTTTAGTTCATAATTATTAAATCTCTTGTTAAATCCCTAAAAAAAATCTGAAAATACCCAAGCATACGCAGATGTTTAGGGTGTAACCTGGTTGCTGCAACGAGGTTACGTTCTTAACATATGTCATTAATCTTATTGAGGGTAAGTGGTATTCGCTGATTCGAGAGGGGGACTTGTTATTGGACTATCTGGGTGGGTAAACATCCTAAGTGGGCATAAAGCGTTTGATTCATTAATATCCATCCCATTTTGTTTTAAGAGAGCAATCACTGGGTTTTTTTCTGACAGTAATTTTTTCGCAGTTTCGGAGCCATGTTTCGATGCTTCCTTTAAATAGAACAAAGCTTTTTCCGGATTAAATTCAACGAGGCCTATTACCTCTTTTCTTGCATTTGCATAAATTTCTGCCAGCAGAAATGCAGGGCGTTTTGAAAGTCCGGCGGATTCATCTCTAATAGAAAGGGTTAACGCATGTTCGAGTAATTTGATAGCCACCTTAGATTTAATCAAATCACATTCAAGCACGTTTTGTTCTTCAATGATATTCAAGGCTGCATAGGATAAACCTTCAGCATAGGGCATGTCATCAAGAGGTATATACACGAGCTTTTTCAAGGTATTCACATCGTTCATTGATAAATTTAACTTTTCTTGCAACTGCTCAATAACTGGATCAATCATCACTTTACTCTTTTCAAACTGAGCAAGTCTTTGTTCTACTCCTTTGATCATCTTGTTGACGTGACAAATATAATGGGAGGAAGGGAATAAGCCATTGAGCGGTTTATGTCTTCTTAAAAAAACAAGATCCGCTAGGTCTTCTATTTCATAAGGCAGGTGCTGAAAGTTATATTCTTTATTCACTTCATCAAGATGTTCATTTTTATACTTAATAAGCTTACTCAACGCCAGATTTAATAACTCACCACGATTTAAAGCTGTAATTTCAATATGACTTTGCATAGAGTCCTCTGGTATTTTTAGTATAGAAAGTACAGGTAACTACCCATATCTATCGAAGACTTATTTTATTTTGAGGTCAGATATTAATCAATTAAAATGTTAAATAAATATGCAAATATTAAGGTTTGAAATCAAATTTTTGGAGGATACAAAGGTGCTTGCTTGCCCCGTACATGCTTTGCTTATTGCACCTCTCGTTTATATATTTTATTTCAATTACTTTAAGGATTAGCTACTTCATAGATGTATCGTTCGTACCGAAGATAAGTTTCTCTAAAAGCTAGGGGTAAAATGTTCTGGATTACCTCCTTTTTCATCTTCTCAATATTTTGATGGCCATCCCATTCCCAAGTGATTGAAAAATATCCATTCCATGTATAGCACCAGCCTGCTGATTCTTGTTGGCAATCATTCTTCCACTGAATATCACGTAAAAATTGATAGGGCTCTAACGCTTTACGAACACTGCCAGGGATGATGTGAGATTGATTTACCATATGGATGTAGTTACGCTCATAAACGAGCTGAACTTCTTCTCGAAAAGCAAAACGATCGCCAAACAGTGATTGTTCTACTTCAAGCAGGAAGGTGTCCTTTGCGAGAGGCTGAGAGGGCGGGTCTTGGGTTACTGTGAGTTTAACCGTTCCGCTTTTATAAAAATCTTCCACAAGTTCTTGAACGATGTAGGCTGTGGGATAGTAATTTTGATAGGAAGCATGCCCACAAGCAGGAAGCGCAAAATGGAAACGATAAAGAGTTCCTTCATTACTAATGTGTATGTTTGCAGCGTTAGGAACGCGAATGTCTTTGCACTCAGGAATGCGAACTTCTTTAGGAGATTGTGCGACAGGAACAGCATGTGCTTCAAAAAGGCAGAGGCTTATCAGTAAAAAAAGAAAGCTCATCTTAAATGCAGTGGTGAATTTCATATGGGCTCCTGAATTAAAGATGAAAAACAGTAAGGTACCTATCTGATGCATAAAAAGCAATAGCGATTTACCTTACAAATTATTTGTCTCCAAAACCCATAATTAAGTTATGATGTGACGATATACACTTATTACTCATTCTAGGTTATTAAACAAGGTATTCCCTATGTCTTATAAATGGACCCACACAAAAAAGGTGCTTCGATGAAGATTACGGAGATTCATATTGCGCAATTAACCATTCCCTTAATTCGCCCCTTTATAACTGCCGTAAGACGTACCGAATGTGTTGAAGATGTAGTGGTAATGATAAAAACAGACAGTGGTCATTGGGGCTATGGTTCCGCCGCGTCAACTCCAGCAATTACTGGCGACAGTACCGAATCGATTATCATTGCTATTAAAACCATCCTCGGCCCCCAGTTAATTGGGCGAAATATTGCTGAATTAAATTTATTACTCCAATTGAATAATCAATCCATAGCCGGCAATACTTCTGCGAAAGCTGCCATGGATATTGCATTGCATGATTTATTTGCCCAACATAGAGGTTTACCCCTTTATAAATTATTGGGTGGTACTACGAATAGCATTAGCTCGTGTATTACAATAAGCCTTAAAGAGATTGACGCTATGGTGCAGGATGCGCTTGTGCTCGTTCAGCAAGGGCATCAAACTATAAAAATTAAATTAGGAGTAAATCCAATTGAAGACATTGAACGCGTCCGTACAATTCGCCAAGCGGTAGGTCATTCAATCACGTTACTTGTCGATGCCAATCAGGGCTGGTCTTATGAAGATGCGTTAATGGTTATTAATTCTTTAAAACAACAACATTTGAATATCCCCTTGGTCGAACAACCTATTCATGCTCAAGATCTCGCGCACTTAAAGGCGATTAGTGAACAGGTTGATTGTCTTATCATTGCCGACGAGGCATGTTTTTCTCCTGAAGATACGCTGAATCTTGCAAAAATTAATGCCTGTGATGGGGTTAATATTAAGCTGATGAAATCAGGTGGCCTTAAGAATGCGCAATCAATTTATAATATTGCTAAAACAGCACACATGAACATCATGGTCGGTTGTATGCTGGAATCACCCATTGGCATCGCTGCAATAGCGAGTTTTGCTCTAAGTAAGCCGGATATCCTCTATGCGGACCTAGATCCTATTTATTTAATTCGTGACAACTATGTACTTGGCGGAGCGCAACGCATTGGCAGTAAGATTATTTTGTCAGACAAGCCGGGTTTGGGGATTGAAGGAATTACCCAAGGATTAAATCAGATTGGGATGATCCAATAATGTTATTTTACATTCAGCTGGCCAGTTTAAGCATTATTGTTCTTTATGCGGTACTATTATTTCGCAATGTCGATGCTTTAATAGCGACTGCAATTTGTGTCGGACTGGGTTATTTGTGGAATCTAAGTAGCCCCATCGACATTGGAAATTCTATGGCGAATGCTTTAGGCTCCTTCATGGCCTTAGTGGGTTTTATTATCATGTTAGGTCATGGATTGGGCGAGCTCTTAACGCATACCCAGGTCAGTCATACTTTGGTGCATCAAATTGTGTATGGGATTGGAATTAATACCCAACGACGCGCTAAAATTGGCATTGTGCTTTCTTCTTTTATTATTGTAGGTTTGCTGGGCACTTTAGCGGGCGGATTGGCAATTTTAGCACCCAGCTTACGTCCGATTGCTGGGTCTGTAGGACTATCGCGACCGAGTTTGGCGGTATTAATGCAGGCTTCAGCGGAGGAAGCTTTAATTCTTGGCCCTTTTGCCCCCCCAGTCGTGGCTTTATTGGGCGTTACAGGACTAAATTACCAGACGGTCCTGCTTTATGCATCTCTTCCGGTGGCCCTGGTTACTTTAATTACGACCTGGGTTATGGCGAATCGATTACAACAAAAGTATGCGCATGAATCTTGCGAAGATGAGGACACTTCAGAGCCATTTGTGCCCAGTAAACAACAAAAGCGCACTACCCTACTGTTTTTGATTTCGTTTATGGCTTGCTTGAGTTATGGCCTATTTTCGCATGCGAAAACTTCTTATGTTATTTTTGTTATGTTATTTCTAGGGCTTAGTACAGGATTGGTGAGCAAATTAAGCTTAAATCAAATTTTTAGGTTATTCGTTGAGGGAATGCGTAAAAGTTTACATCTTTTCTTTTTATTTATTTTATTCGATCCTTTTATGGTTTTAATTCATCAAGCAGGAGGATTTAGTGCTTTAACCGAACTATTAACTCCTTTAATTAATGTAGGGGGTAAGCCGATATTATCGATGTTAATTGGCTTTACCGGTGCATTTGGCATGCCTGGGGCCGCGGAAGCAACGATTAAAATGTTGCATCAGCTCTTTTATCCAAGTGTGCTGCAAATGCAATTGCCCATGATCGCATTCGCTTTATGCATGATCTTTGCTACCCGTGTTACAAATTATGCTTATCCGGGGGCGAATATGTTTGCTGCGATGGGTTTTGCTGGAAGCGAAAATGTCAAAGCAATGATACAAAATGGATTAACCGTTACTGCAGCACAAGTTTTATTTCTGATTGTATATAGTTTATTTCTATAATTTGAGTCAGTCTATTATGCTGAAGCAACGGCATTGAATGAACAATTTAAGACCGTTGCTTATCTACTCTATAAAGCATAAATTTAGGGGGTTAACGGGTCCATCGCATGTTCTACTGGTTGCGATGAGGAGGCATCATAGTCATAAATCCCTCTTTCTTTTAAAGCGGTAGAAGCTACCCGGGTCAACATAGCCATAGCAGATACGGGTAGTAAAATAAGATCGATTAAGGCCTGGCAAAAAAGTTGAACTATATTATTTGTTGCTTCAAAAGCCCATGAGGATATTTGCTTCGAACCCATCGCTTTACCAGCAGTCTCTACCCCAAATAATATCGCAACCCCACCCAACACTATCAAAGGAATTTCTACTGCTCGCATAGGATCAAAAATAATCAAACCAAGGAAAGCAGCAGAAATGAATGTATGACGAGCGCAATAAATATATTCTGTGGTCGACTCGTAAGGCTTAAAAAACATTTGTCCCCATGTAAAGGGAGTCTTTGGTACCAGCGTATCTGATAATAGATGATTCTCGGTAGCTTTTTGTGAACCAGTCAAATAACCTATAGAAATTTTTTTTAACACGTTCTTTCCTAATTATTCAATATGGTGGCCTTTTACATTATTTTTTAGCTCTTATCAAGAAATTTTGATGGCAGAACCCAGATTTAGCGGGGCTAAATAAATTGCAGCAATTAGTAAATATATCCACACAATTTTGGCATTGAAATATTGGAAATGAGTATCGACTCTCTGATTGCTGCTAAAGAGCGCAATCAGAGAATATAATTATTGATTGGTTTGAGGAGGGGTTGCAGTTTGATTACCTGATTTAATATCAGAATTTAAGATCACACTCTCAAAATTTTGGTTCGCTCCTACAACCAGTAATCCATTATTAAGCTTATAAAAATAAACGCAATCTTCCTTTCCATTAAACCAGTGTTCCCAAGTCATGCAAACGCTGCCGTCCTCTTTTACAAGCCAGGTTCCTTTATCGTTTTGGGGAGCTCCCTCGGTTGGTTTCGCAAATGCCCCCATCATCTTACCGTCTTTACCATAGTAGCCGGTAAAACTATTGGCGAGTAATTTATCATTTAGGGTAGCAGCTGATATTGTGGTGATCGTTTTATCAGTAATGGCTTCCGTCACTTCCGCTTTACTCATAGAGGAAATAGATGCAGCAAAACTTAGTGAGGAAGTTGTCAAAAGAGCAGCAACTATAGGTAGAGTTTTCATAATTATTCATTCCTTGAAAATTTAATATTTATATAACTAAAAGAAGAATAGCAGAAATTAAAGAAAGAGTATTTCTATTTTAGGATGCTTTGAGCGTTGCGGGTAAAAAGGTTGGATCACAATCTGGGGGCTCGTTACTTTCTTTTAGGCACCGTGTCCTTGCTTATAAGGTTCTTCCCGCGGATGCGGGAATTAATTCCTTACGATGTCTGCGAGATAGATCCTGGCTATGCCTTACGTAGGGAGATTGCTATCAGGATGTAAGTCCAACCACTGATGATCATATCAATCGCAATCAACAACCCAATGACCCATAAGCCACTCATTGGCCAGTGCGATAGAATCATAATACCGAGTATTAAGGAGCATATTCCAGCAAATAAGATCCAACCCCAGCCATGCGTATTTCGTAAGGATATGGCCATGCTAATGCGAACAATACCAATAACAATAAGCGTCCATGCCAGTAATGCTGTAATGATAGTTGATGCTAATAAAGGATCATATAAAACAATAACGGCACCAATTATGTAGAGTATTGCTACGAGAATTTGCCAAACCGTACCTTTCCATTCTTTATGTTTAAATGCATCAGCAAAGTGCGATAATCCTGAAATTAAAAGTAAGGCGGCAAAAAAATACATGCTGACTATGGTTAAAAAGATGTCCATTCCCAAGCCAATAATCCCAAAAATCAAGAGTAAAATTCCAAAACCTAGAAACCATCCCCTATGGCGTTGGATGATTTTTGTATCGGGATGAAGCGTATCAATATTCGTAGGTTCCATATCAGTTCCTTTTGATGATGTACTTTAAATATAGCTGATTATTCAAATTAATATAAATCAGTGGCTTACTGTTTCATTATGGGTTTCTAAACCTAATGCCTTTTCGATAGTTGGACGGATAGACAATAAACTATAGCGATTATTCTGTTTATCTTCAGCAGCACGGGCCAATTGTCCGTTCATCACAAAGGCCCATATTTTCTTAGATTCGGGATATTCCGGGCCATGATGTACCCAATTGCTCCCATCCCCGCGACCATGATCCGTAGTTATTATGACCAGGGTTTGTTTGTCTATCCCCTTACTTTTTAAATAGCTCAAAATTTCATCGAGTACTCCATCATAAAAGGACAATACCTTGTAATAGGCTGTTCTATCATTGACGTGGGCCGCCTCATCGGCATCATTTAATGATATCCATAAAAAGCGAGGTTGATAGGTAATAAAATAATGCCATGCTTGGGCAAACGTGTAGCGATCATAACGATCATTGCCTTTAGGGTGATCCTCAAGTTGTTTTTGGTTCAATTCCTTCATTACTTGATCGGGTTTTAAATGGTTAGGATCATAGACTGATTCATTTCCATTATTATTGTATGTTGTCCCGGGAATGTGCTCCACGGCATATTTAATCTCAGGCCAAGAAGAAAAAGTTGCCACATCCTTTTTAGGTAGATGCAATTGCTGAATAATAGCTTCTGGCAAAGTTTCAACTTTAATTCTACCGCACTTATTATCTGCGCAGACTTGAACCGCCCCTGCCATTTGACTTTGATATGAAGGAAGACTTATCGGTACTGAAGCGGTGTACATAGGTTTATTATCCCTAGGGTTTCCATAAAACATAATTTTGTTCGCATGTTTTTGCCAAAATTTTGGCAAATATTGCTGATTATTATAAATATCTTGCCAGCGAACACCGTCCAAAGTGATATAAATAACCTGATTTATTTTCGCAGCAATAGGAGGCACTTTATCTCCGAAAGCTAGGGTGCAAAACAAGAATCCTAAAATTATCATCATCCGCCGAGTGAACATAAAGACTCCAAAATTGCAAAGAGAGAATCGGTTCTATTCTGATTTCAAACCACTAGAATTTATCAGGAATATTTTATTAATTATTTATTAATTCAAGAAAACGCAAATTAGTAAAGAATTTTTATTTATAGCTGAGATAAATCGAAAAAAGGTTCATTAGTCACCCGAATAAAGAGCCCATTATAAAAACTAAGTCCGGCCTTTCTTGGAATAACCTCCTAATTCGTATTGGGATACATTTTGATTTCTATCTCTTTTCTGAGGATTAAAAAAGGGCTCATAGAACATTCGAGCTGATTCTGGATAAATTGTTTTATAATTTCCCCTTGCAAGAATGGTAGTCCAACTGGATAACTTTTGAATTTTATAATCCATGTCTTGAGCAGCGCGATAGGGATCTCGTTCATTTATTTTTTTAAAACATGCTATAGAAAAAACGATATTATTTTGTAATTCAATAAGAAAATATTTTTTGAAGGGGGGATCGAGTTCACCTGCTTTATTGAACTTTATGATTGAATCATGCAATCTTTTTGCATGATTCAGCAAACTATCCATTAATTTACCATATGTAATGACTTCTTCGAATTCATCACATGATTGAAAAACGGTACTGGCTTGAGTCATATAAAATTTTTTTAACCACTCCGCTAAGGTGCCAGTAGGAAGCTCTATTATTTGTAGCTCATTACAAAAATTGCAGACTTTTGATGCCTGTGCATAATGTTTTTGATATTTATATGCTTTGAGACCGTCTCTAATTTTGGGTAAATTTATTTTAATATCCGCCATATTGTGGCGGTAATGATCTAGCCTTGCATGCAAATTATCCATATCTTTTTTACAGTTCAATTCAATAATGGATACAAACTTACCTAATGTTGGGAATAACTTTTCTTGTTCTTCTACGGTTAACTTTAAAGAATGGATCTCGCTAACAAGCAGACAAAATTGAGTCTCCAATGTTAAATAATCTATGTAAGACTCTAGAGTATTGCATAAATCATGAAAAGTATTTGGCGTTATTTGTTGAGGAAAATTACCAGAGAGAATATCCATTAACCCTATGCGAATAAAACTTTGTTTTGGATTTTCATACATTTTATAAATTCGACAAAGCGCGTCGAATTTATCGATCGCCGATTCTACGAGATGGAAATAACTCCGCATTTCAGGATGATTTTGTTCTAATTTATTTTTAGTTGTATATAACTGATGTAGTTCTTTTAAAAACTTGAAATCATTAGGTTGAGGGTAGCTCTGCGATTTATTGTGAAGATTAGAATAAAAAATGATTAATTGATTTTTATTTGAACTGGATAAACGGTTCCACCAATTAATTAAAATGGCTTTTTCTGAGGCCGTATCATAGCGTAGTTGATAAGCTTCTGGCTGGACTTCTGTTTTTCCAATGACATACGGGTGTGCAAGTTGTAATAAAAGCGTGTAGAACTCCTCTTCACTTTTACCCCGTGCTTGTTTGAATAATGTATGGGCAAGAATGCTTTCAATGCTAATGATTTCCGCAAAATCAGCCCAATTCCCACCAAGAAGAACTTCAAAAGCAGAGCGAACTTTTAAGGATCCTAATTCTACCTCTACCCCGTCGGTATAAAAAATTTGTGGAATTTCCGATTGATAAAAAGGAAGTTCCCAAACGGTTCCCTCCGTCGCGATTAAATGGGTCTGTTCTCCATCATGGGTCAATCCACTCGTTCCCCCAGTTAATTGAATAACTTCTGCAATTTCCGAGTCTAAAAAAAGAAAGTGAATATATTTGTAATTGGTACTATATTCCAGGGTCGAGTCCAATCCTAGCCCTTTTTTGTATTCAAAAGTACTCAAATAACCTGAATCGACATATCCAGTTATATTGCTAGGGAGCAGATTTAAATGCATAGCCGGAGTTGCATTATATTTCTCCACTGTCTTAGGAAGTATGCAGGGTGAATTATCCGTTCTTAAAAATAACTTACGTGAAGATGGTTTAGAATTTAGTTCAAATTTGTTATCCACAAAAGCCTCTACAAACTAAACTTTGATTATAATGATTTGATTTATTTCGATCAATATGGCGTCTTATTTGCCATATTTCTTTAACAAAGATTGGATCAAAACCATACCTGCGTTTCTCTTATTCCAGATTTTTTGAAACTAGCCAGGACTATGTTGATAGCTGTATTTGCATAAGCGCGCTATGTATTAGAAGAACTTAAGTTCTATAATTTAATGATAACTTCCGAAAAGAAGTAGATATGAACGCTCTCTATAAACAGCTGATTCGGTCTTCAGTTTTAGGAATCCTTGTGTTTCTGGCGCTTCTTTTTATTCCTGCAGGTACCCTAAACTATTGGCAAGGTTGGGTTTATCTGGTGGTAATTATTAGTGCATCTGCTGCCTACAGTATATATCTTGCAATACATGATCCTGCTCTCCTTAAGCGGCGTACTGAAGTCGGGATAGCCTATGAAAAGGAACCTATTCAGAAAATAATTATCTTTTGTCTCTATATTGCGTGCCTAGGACTGATCCTTCTACCGCCGCTCGATGTACGTAATGGATGGTCATTAGTGCCGTGGTATGTTTCCATTCTCGGTGACCTGTTCGTGATGTTCTCATTCTACATGTTCTATCTGGTTTCAAAAGTGAACACCTATGCTGCGGCCAATATTCGTGTGGAAAAAGGACAGAAAGTAATTACTACAGGCCTATACGGATTGGTTCGTCATCCGATGTACTTTGGAGCCCTGTTTCTTTTTATTGGTACGCCGCTTGCACTCGGTTCATTGTGGACTTTGCTTTTGCTTCCCATTTTCATATTCCTTTTAGTTGCTCGTATCTTAAATGAGGAAAAAATACTCGTACATGATTTACCCGGATATACGGACTATCAGAAAAAAGTCACAACTCGGCTTATACCCTTCATATGGTAATAGTGGAGGAGTGCTTAGCCGGTATGGATGTGTCTGGTTGCAACCAAGCAGGTTTTACGTACTATAATTTTAATTTGAGGAGTTAAGATTATGGAAGCTGATTTATTTGATAATTATCAAGATATTCTCTCCCGTTATGGGTATGATGAGAATGATTTCGACTTAATTGAGCAAGATGAAACGGATTACACCCAAAATCCTTATCTTATACTTGGGAAAGTAAGTATCAGGTGCAAAGCCACAGATATAACCAAAACGTACAATACGGGTTATGCAACCATATGGCCAACTGATTTTGAAGAGGATTTAAGAAATGGGTATTTCAAAGATACCTTCAAAGCTTGAATTATTGCGCAACTTGGATTGAACCTGGTTGCGAACAACCAGGCTACGTTGGAGTTTAAAGAAAAGTTTTCTGAGTTTTATCCACGTTTTGGAAGGGCTATATACAATGAGCCTGGATGATTTAGCTGATTTGCTTCCACACCCGCCTGGTCTCCCTCTCCCGTATAAACATCCACATGAGCCCCCATAATAGCGCCCCCAGTGTCTTGGGCTACGCACCAAGATGTCGATTTTTTGCAATTGTAGATAAAACTCATACCCACAGGGATTACCTTGTGGTCTGTTGCACATGAAGCATGGGGGGTTAGAGAAATATTTTCTGAACCATAAGGGCCGCCATCTTCTTTAGTAAAAAATACATAGCTTTGATCTCGATTGCGCAAGTCGGCAGCTTTATCACGGTTAAGCGGGTTATCTAAATATTGGCGAATCAACTGTTCCGATGCTGCACTTTGTCTAATTTTTTTAGACACATTACAGCGTAATTTTGCTTCATCATGACATTTAGGATCTTTAGCACACCGTTCCATTGTGTCTAGGTTCCCGCCGCAGGTCGGATCTTGCGCGCATTGGACTATGCGCCCCAGCATAGTGCGTGGTCTGCCGTTGGCCCCATCGTAATTGATGTGGAATAATTTGCCATCAAGAATTAATGAACCAGAGCCTTCAAGCATTAAAAAAGCGGGATCATTTGGGTCTTTAACGTAGCCAAGTATATATTTGGGATTTAAAGCTCCGTGTTCAATCTCTTCTCGGTCGGGCACTACTGAGTATGTGCCATCTGCATTCTTCAGACAAAATCCACGTGCCATTTTAGTGAGTGGGTCAACCCCACAAAGAGGCGCTTTCAAATTATATTTTTTGCATTCCGAAGCTACATGCACCACACCAGGATTACTATACATAGGATATAAAAATGCACCGCCACGTTTGGTGCGTGCCTCAACAGGAGCTGGTGCATAATAAGCAGTAAATTGAAACTCACCCTTTTTAAATCCTGCATGATTTTCGGGCCAGCCATCGCTTTTATACCAGTCAAATTCGGTTTTGATGCTCGATAAATATTTTTGAAAATCGCCACGGGCGGATTTTGCAAGAGCGAGCATTTTCTCGTTGATATTATGACACCATTCTTGTCGTTTATATGTATGACCCGCGATGGTCATTGCTTGAAATTCACCTCGATGTTTCTTGCAGTTTTCAATCTGGTTATTCAATGCTTTAATCACTTCGCCCATATTGCCGGATGGATTATCTAACGGTAGCTCAGATGCTGAAATTTTATGAAATTTAAAGCGGAACACTCCGGGCTCTTTGGCGGCCATTTTCTGTCGTGTGGTGAAGTCGGCGAACCTTCTAACATCTAAGCAGCGCTGAATTGGATCATCAGGGAGGGCTGCTTGAGCGATGAGGCTAAATGTCATAAGTGCAAATATTAAAATGGATTGAAACATTGGTATCCTTTACCCAACCATGATGATGTAAGTAGGATTATATAGGACTATTGGTCAGTCATCAAAGAGAGGAATTTTACACGCATTATACCGTCCACGGGTGTAGCTGATTTGCTTTGAATAATTGATTAAAATGTGTTCAGTTGATATGATTTGATGTAGTTAGTAAATTTTTAACTCAAAACGGTAATTATCATTTTATCATTAAAGGTTCCTGTATGCGTCATAAAAAAGAAGTGATTGACACGCCTAAAAATACAGCTAAGCAAAGCAACTCCCTCTCAAGCGAAATTGCGAATTTTAAAGTTTTTGTATTTCAACCCGATGAGGAGTTTTTTTCTTCTTCTTTTGAGGAACGGTTAAACATTTTAGAAAAACGCATTCTTCTTGCTAAAAAAACGCTGCAAGAAACAGCTAGCAATGAAATGAATCATCCTTCTACTAAAAGTAAAAAAACAAGCTTACCCTGGTCTATAATGTTTAAAGTGCTAAAAAAGGAAGAAACACAATTAAAGCCGCCTACAATGGCAACACCGCGAGCAATATTTGTAGCACCGGAGTATCTTTTTAAAGATCAATCCGAAACCTGTTATCACAAATATTATTCTCAAACGCAAAAAAATTTATTTAAAAAAAGAATACAAGAACTGTCCAAAGACACAGACATGTTAATTGCTCCAGGAACATTTTGTTGGTATAAAAAATCAAAGCACGATTCACAAAATTATTATCGCAACACGGCATATTTTTTCCATCGTGGCCAGGTAGAAAAATACAAAAAAAGATATCCCCATACAAATTATGATTTTGATTATACTGATGAAGGTTTTTTAAATTACCTGGATTTACGTCGAATTTTTTTCAAATCAGGGATGGAGGACACCTTAGTTAAGGAGTTTTCTGGACTGAAGTTGGGCGTGGAAATTTGTTACGATAGTGTACAAAGCTCTTTATCTAATTTTGTTAATGACAACAATATATCTTTGGATGTACAGCTGATTATCGCTGATGGCGCAGAAAAACCTAATTTAGTAGCTCGCCCGGGGACCCTTTTTATTAAGGTTGAAAAAAAAGCTGCTCACACGGAGATAGGTACGATAATTAACACTTCCGATTCCACTATTGGAATACAACCCGCTATCTATTTGGGTGATTTGGAAGAGAACGATCTCAAGTCTTTTAAATTTAGGTGAAGCATACTGTTGGGGGGGCCACGATCTGATGCAGTAATCATCTATAATATAGGGAAAGGTGATTAATCGACGTTTTTAAAAATGATGACTCTCATCACGGGTGCCTCAAGAGGAATTGGCCGATCGTTAGCGTTTGAATTTGTAAGTCAAGGTCATGATTTAATTTTAACTGCGAGAAATCAGCGTCTGTTGGAAGAGCTTGCTCTTCAAATCAAAGAAAAGTATCCGGTCGAGGTAACTATCATTCCACTGGATCTCAGCGCACTTAAATCTCCTGCTGCTTTAGTGAAGAAAATTGAGACTCTTAATATAGAAGTAGATTGTTTGGTTATTAACGCAGGTATTGGTTACCTGGGCGATTTTTCCTCTATGGATGAGAAGTATTTAAATGAAATGATACAACTCAATATGGCGGCATTAACTAAATTAACTTATTATTTTGTCAAAAAATTTATCCAAAAAGGTCGAGGTAAGATACTTCAAGTCGCCTCTACTGCAGCCTTTCAACCCGGTCCTTTTATGGCCATGTATTATGCCTCAAAAAGTTATGTAGTATTCTTTTCACGAGCACTGGCTTATGAATTAAAAGGCACAGGAGTTACAATTTCCATACTTTGTCCTGGTCCTACCCAGTCAGATTTTTTTAAAAAAGCTGGGATGGAAAATAGTTTTTTAGCTCGAGGTCTTATTGGGGTCAAATCTACGGAATACGTTGCAAAAGCGGCCTATCGAGGCCTTAAACAAAATAAACTATTTATTATTCCTGGGATCATAAATAAGATGCTTGCGTATTCTGCTAAGTTAGTTCCTGATGCCCTAAGTACTCGCATTACGGCGTTTCTTCATGGAAAAACAAAGCATACGTAATTTATTTTGATAGGAACATTTAGGCGTCAAATTGATCAAATAATCCCAGAAACGGAACATACTGAACTATAATTTGAATTAAATCTGCTTAATTTTGATTGTTATGAAGTTGCCCAAGGCGATTGTTCCTTACTCAAATAAGGATGCTGCTCTTCTCGCTAATAAATACGCAAGAGAATTTATTATAGAAGGTGGAACTCAACTTATTAATAATTCTTATCCTCTTGATAAGAAAAAAAGTCTTAGCGACGCAGTAAAAGATGTAAGAGAACAATCTCAAAAAACTGTAAGTTCCTGGCTAGAGTTTGACTATTATGTTTATGAGTTTTATCAATCTATTCAGTGCAGTAAAAAATATTCGATTGGAAATTGTAATGAGCTTTCCGAATTGGCTTTAGATTATATTGCTCATTATGTCCCTCATGTAAATGCAGAAGTTTTTCAATTACAAGGCGGAAATCATGTGGTACTTGTTGTTGGAAGACAAAAAGACAGTGACCCTCGAAAACCGGAAACCTGGGGTAAAGAAGCTTATATTTGCGATCCTTGGTCGAACGATGTATATCCAGCTTCAGAATATCGTTCTCGAACTAAAAATTACTACCAGGAATATGACGAAGTTTCCGACACATATACGAATCAGGTAGAGAATTTTAATCCTTCCAAACACACTTTTGGCTTGATTAGAAATTATAATACCGACTACATCAGAAAATATAATACTCAAGAACACCTTATTGAGGTTTATGATCTTTTTCAGAAAAAACAGCAAATGGTTGTTGGTGCAGCAGTAAATTTAGAACGAGCCCTGATAAAAATACGCAATAAATTAGAAAAAAAATATGGGGTAGATAATGAAAAATACCAGGTTATTGAAAACAAGATAAAACAAATCCAGAGTGCTACGGAACAACTCACGAGAAATTTTGCAAGGCCTATTGATGAATCAAAGAATTATTACGAGATCATCTCTCAATTAGATAAAACTTTGCGGCAATCGATTAAGACTTATATTAAAGCAGCCGAAATTACCAAAGAAGATGCGAAGATTTTAGCCCAACCCGTTGGAAAGAGCGGGCGTAATAGATTTTTTCATTCTAAATACGATGTAGTATCAAAAATTAATAATGCGCTGGAAGAATCTAGCGACATGTTAAAAAATGTTCCTGTAAAGAAGTAACCGTGATGCCCCTGGGTTTTGGTTGCAATTGTTGGTGGTTGCAAGTCATCAAGCTACGCTTTATGCTTGCATCTCTTATAATGTGATGAAAAAGTAGGCAAATGTGCCACAAGTGAGAGATAAAGAGAATAAAGATTGGCTCGTTGAGTTGATGAACGAATCAGGATATCACCCTGATCCTGGCGGAATGTGCTTTGGTGTTGCCAACATGGGAATGCAAGCAATTCTCGCCGAAGAATTCAATCCATTGGAGAAACGTTTCTTAGAGCTTATCAATATTTATAACGAACGGGATGATATTCGTAGAATTATCGATATGTTGGAGAAAGAGGTTGTAAATCCTAGCCAGCAATTACAAGAAGAAGCCAAAAAATCTTTAATAAACACGTTAAATCTTGACGATAAACTTCGCGAGATGAGAAAAATATGGTCCCTGGATTTGTTACAGGTAGAGCAGATTGATTTCGGTCAGTTGAAAAGGGAACTCAACAGGAAAGAGAATGAATTTTTATACGCTATTTTTATAAAGCAGCAATTAGAAGACTGCAAAAAAAAGCTAGACTCATTGGAAACAGCGTTTTCTAATCCAGAACGTGAGTATATGGCTTTTTTTGAGGGTGTAGAAATATATCAGAGACCTGGATTCCATGGTCCTTTATTTGAAAAGGGCGCGCAGTTAAAACAAGATACATTGCTCAGTGCTCCGCGAGTACTTTCCAAAAAGCTGGAACAAAATGGTGGAATTAGCAGGATAAGCTGTTTTATAGGGGGGTATAGCCCTGAGGAATTATTTCAATATTTTCTAACCCTCAAAAATGAATTAAATGGAATAAAAAAACCAATTGCTTTAATTCTTGGCAGTGGCGATCATGCTCTTACGGTGGGATATGATCCGGCACTGGATCAATGGCTATTCATTAACGGGAGTCATGAACCTGAACGCATCCCGGGAGCGCAGGTACCAGAGATAGCCCAGAGCGTATTTAACGCATTCTCGTCGGGTAATCAATGTGCGTTTGTAACTAATATTTATTGTAATAAATCAAATGAGGAAGAATTCAAAAAACGCATGGCAGCATGGGAAAATCACCCCGAACTCCGATCAATACATCAAATTAATGCAACAAAAATGAAACAATCAGGTTCCCATTTACTGCTTCTTACCGCATTAGATAATGATCCCGTCATGGCTAAAAGTCTTATAAAAGAGGGCATTGATCCCAATCTTGTATCGGATGCTAAAGGGATTACTCCCATGTTAATTGCCATTTGCTGCAACCATATCGATGTTGTAAAAGAATTACTTGCTTGCCCACTAACCCAAACCATGAGCTTAAACATCCAGGTCGATTCCCTGTATCAATTTGCACGTGCTGCACAAATAGATGAAGGCTTAGTGGACGAATTAGTTCGTAAAAAAAATCACCCAAATCAATCCATTGATGCATCCTCCTTAGTTGTTGTATCACTGCATGAACTTGCAGCCGCATTAGGATATACGGAACTATGCAATTTACTGCATCAATATGAACAAAACCAATTAGCAACACCAAATTCTGCCATTGCCTTTTTTAAGACCGACGAATATCTAAGTAAAAAGCCTCTGTTGAATGTATGTAAACCTAAAGAGAACCCTGGTTGTTCAAAATCTATTTACTCTCCTTAATTAATCTTTGTGATCTGGGTATTAACACATACCGGCGATGAGAGATGAATTAGAGTTAACTTGCTGATGTAGTGCTGTGATGAACTCACTTACCGTGCGGACAATTTGGCCTTCCAATAAATTATCTGCCAGTCCTTGCTTTACAAAGAGCCTAATCGCGTCACCTAATTTACCGCTACGCAAGGTGGATAAATGCGCTAAAAGATCCACTGGATTTTCTTGTAAGGCTTCTTTCAGGGCGTTAATAGCTGCCTTTTCGGAAGCGTTTTGTTCAGAAAAAGCAAAGATACGGTATGTATAGTCTTTACTTAAAAGATCTTCAAAAATGAGTGCACTATTTATAAAAGAAAGAATGGATTTATCTATAACCAAGTTGTCTTGATGCGCCTTGGTGACCGTTTTGATTAATTGAAGTTTTTTTATATCGGAGTCGTCTGATTGTAAATTTTTTAGTTTATTGAGAGCCTTATTTTTATTTATTTGTGCTTCAATCCATTTCACAGTGACTTGAGTTAGATCGTCGCTGTTTAAGATCACATCAATACACAAATCGAATATGGGTGAATCTTCTGCAAAAGATGCGGGATAGGCGAGTAATATTTTTCTTAAAGCATGACGATACGTTTGATTTAAATATTCAATTAAGTTCTGTTCATCAATTGGTCTCTCTTGAGCGTGAGATTTAATAAATTTAAGGGGTTCATAATAATTACGAATTATACTTAATTTGGGCATAATCATCTCTCAGCGGGTGGTTTTCCAAATGGTGTTCTAAGAACTTGTATGCATTCACAACTTTTGGCGTGCACTTTAGGAAACCTGCAATTCAGGAGTGATTACTATATAGGAAAAGAAAACGAATTTAGGTTATGGATTTCCTTAGTTCGAAGGTACTATTTCGAAATACCATATCCTAGAAGAAATTAACGCAACATTATAAAATGAAACCCTGTTAATCGTCGGATTCTGCACAAAAATGATTTCAATGTTTGCCATACCTAATTGTGATACTGTAAAAAAAGCACGTACTTTCTTAGAGAATAATCAAATTGAGTATGAGTTTATCGACTTCAAAAAAACTCCACCAACTCCTGCACAAATAAAAGCTTGGGGTGATTACTTAGGCGAGCTTCCCGTCAACAAAAAGGGATCGACATACCGAAAATATAAAGACCATTATGAAGCATTGAGTGCCCCTGAAAAGGTAGAGTTCATTATCGCCAATACGTCCCTCATCAAGAGGCCTATTTTGGTAGGACATAACAAAACACTCGCTATAGGTTTTAGCGAAGAACACTATAAAGAATTATTCCAAATTCCTAAAATGTAATTCGGGGTCTATTTTTTAAATCGTTATGATACTGATAAAGGAAACCGCTGATGTTTTCTTCTATATTTAATTTATTACGAATTATTAAAGGTTAAAGAATGAGAAGAATTCTATTTGGATTAAGTCTTTTATTAACTAGTCATTTACTCAGTGCTAATCCAGTGGAGGCATCAGATGCTAATATAATTCCCTGTTTTAATAAGGATGAAGCGCAACGTATAGGAAAGCAAATTAACGATATCTTTCGCCATGAATTTTGCGAAGAACACGTTGATCCCCAAAAACTTGTTTCGATAAGTCAAAATATCTTGTCTAAAATTATCACTGCTTCCTTTCTAGGGGTTACTCCACCTGAAAATTGGCAGTTTGTAACAGATGACATTATAAAAAATTGCCTTGGAAGCAAAGTCCCATGTACAAAGGATACTCAAAAAGAGATCAAAGCATGTATCCAGCCTAGAATACCTATGCTCTTACTTCAATTTGGCCCTTGGTTTGCTGAAAATTGTTCGCAATTAAATAAATCATTAATTCAACAATGGCCAGCTAAAGAAGTTATTCTCAAAAACTTAATTAAGGAAAGTAAAACTCCGAGGCTTTGAAGTTGTAAAAAGAATGGATGCTCCTCAATCAGGATTTAGCTGCAATAAAACCATTTTTATGGACTGCTCTTTTTTATTAACATTTTTTAAAAATCAGGGCATTACTCATGGTATAAAGGATGATGTTGTATATAATGCGCAAAGTGTTTATATTTTGATGAGATTGTTATGCCTAATCCTATATATAGTGGACAATATGTTTTTTATTACGATGATTTTCCGAACCAAGTGGATGTAAATTTTATCCCACTCCCACCAGAAAAGATATTGCCTACAATTACCTCAGAAGATGATGAATATTCAATTGAAAGTATTCGTTACTCAGAGTATTTAAGTAAAATAAAAGTTCAATGCGACGATAAAATGGCATGGATGATGAGTGCAGTTCCTTCTGTACTGGATTCCTTAGAAGAAAGGATTTCTCTGCAACAATTATGTGAATATTTGAATACGGCTGATTATTGGAAAAAGGATGGAGATTGGCCTCAACAATTAGATGAGGAGAAATTAAGAGCATTTAACATTGAGGTTGTAAAAAATTGGCTTTTTCAAACAACAGCGCACTATTTTTATACTGAGAATCAAGAGACGCTTCCAACTCAAAATGAATACAGAATTCGACTGAGCAGCAGTTTGGAGCAATTTAAGAATGAATTAATGGCTTTGGATGCACTCAATTTAATAAGGCCAGATCCTGATAGTTATTTAATTAGTCTTTGGGATAGCTTAAATCCAACCGGTATCCCCAATAAATTCAACGTTTTTAATCCTTCTGCAATTATAGAATTTATTCATGAAAAAGAGTTACTTCTCGATACCACGCAACGAACCATCCATGTAAATGATTTTGAATATTGGCAGCAAATACAGCACCGATTAACTCACGAACTCATCGTGCTAATCAATGAGTCTATTCTTGATGAGTTGAAAAAAAAATGTGCGGGACTAAACTCTAAAATACCCTTTGAACAATTATATAAAACAAACTGGCCTACCTCCAAACTCCTAAAAGACAATACTCCTCCATTACGCTCACTATCCGAAGTAAATGAGTTCATGGAAAAAATAGTTATTGCGGAGCAACAGTTACTTAGGATGATTGAAGAAAAAAAGAAAGAGTGGATGGGGTCTCCTGCCGGGTTTGCGATTGCAATCGAACGAACCCAATCCATATCAGAGGTTAAGGAAACAACTAATGAAGGATTTATACAAATACTCTCGGAGCAGTTAAAAAAAATTGCAGCTGAAGATGAACTCCTCGAATCGCTTTCATTAGTGAATTCGAATCCTCTCCAGGTAGTAACCAAAATAATGGATCAGGAACGTGTTGATAATGTAGCCATGTTAGCTCCTATAGTGGTTCGTGATATTCAGCATGTGATCGAACACATGTCTGATAAGCCTACATTGGTTGATCATTCCAAAAATGTTCAAGCATTGGATCAGTTTGTGGTGAATGTGCGTTCAGCGTGTAATCGTGCCGCGTTGATAGATCTTTATGATCGTTTAGAACAGTGCACAAACAAACAAATAGCTGAAAAGATGATTAGCAACTGGGATGTAATCGGAACGGATATTCGTGATAGTGAGCGGATGATGACAGAATCCGATAAACTTCGAATTATCGCTTATGCTCAAGGGAAAAAAACAAAACAAGAATACGAAGAGGAAATGTCTAAATTAAATGTAAAGCTTGAACGAGGTGAGGTTACTCCCCAAGAAGAAGTGGTGATAAAAATGTTTCCAAAGCTTAAAAAGGCACTGACCCGATTACCTAAAGAATATTTCGCCGACTTTTCGCTTGTGTTAAAGCGAGCATTTGTACAGCAGCAGATCACTCATCCTGAAAAATTCCTCCAAAATCCCCATGAGTCAGCAGTCTTCACCGATCTTGCTTTAGATCCCAGCAAAATAAAGGTTAATAAAGAATTAGTCCAACAAAAAATAAAGCATGTATTGCAAAATCTAGTTCTTAATGGCCAAGCAGAACATGAGATCCCTACCTTGAAGGAGCTGCAACATCAAATTGAGCTTTTGGCTTTGAAAGAAAAAATTATCGCTGCTGGAGGTGAGTCTTCTTTAACCCTCTTGATCCACATACTCACTAAAGCAAGACAAGAAATCATCGCTGAAGCAACTCATTTGTTAGAACAAGAATATGAGCAATGTAAAAAGGAATTGTGTGACTCTAATCCAAGTATTTCTCAACATGTTGATAGCTCTTTGAAAAGATCGCAAAATAAATGGCTGCAATCGTTTTATCGCTATATAGATAAAAAAATTAAAGAAAATAAAGATAGCCTGGCTGGATTAACTGACCAATATGATCAGATAAAAGCAATTCTTTCTCCCCTAATGGATAACGCGTCCAGTCAAATAAGAACTCGAATGTTAGACGATGTTAAAAAGGACCTTGTCTTTTTTGATCAATGGGGTGATCCAATTCTGTATGAAAATATTCAGGGATTTATAGGGGGTGCTGGCGAGATATTAGGTGAAGGGGTATGTCAGGCAAATACCTACAGGGTCATTACTCGAGAAATGACCAGCTTAGCTAGAAATCAAGTACTCTCCGACTCTCAATGGCGAGCGGAAGTGAAAATTTCCCCGCAAGATCGTTACAATCAAGCTTTATATCAAATAAATATGGGAGAAGTGGCGAACAATGGTTTATCGCGAGCAGTGTTAAAGCGTCTTCATCTTAAGAAAATTCAAGCATTGCATAGTGAATTTAATTATGCAGAGGATCCTGCGTTTAGTGCGGATGCTCTCTATCAAATACTTTCCAAAGCCGTGGTTCAACAACAGAACTCGAAATTAAAAAATTATGGAATAGTAAAAATATCGATTGGCCATCATGCAATGAAAAAGGATGGGAACCTAATCGAAAATAAAGCATCTTGGGGGCATGCTATCTATCTTCGTTATGATCCAAAGAAAAAAACGGCTTATTTTTTTGATCCTAACCATGGGCGGAGTATTAATTTTTATACCTGGAAAAAATTAGAGAGTGATGTGGACTTTAAGAAGATGGAGCAGAAAGAACAGGATGAAACGGTTCAAAATTACATGCTAATGTGTTTCTCGCAAATGATTGTTCGTGACTTTAATGACATCAATACAGTTGGATGTTTTGAAATGGAGATGGATTCGAGTCTTATCGATAAATTATTTTCTGCCGGGAATACCCTTGTTGGAGGACTTAATAACTTCTTTAAAAAACAAAAAGAAAGCCATAGTAAAACGGACAATCTAATTGAACAAATGCATGGCCCTATAATAAACAGCCATTAATCATTAATCACCCAGTTTTCGGTACCACGGCTGTTTAAATTTAACCCCAAATCGAAACTATGAGCTTTCAGCTCAAGGCTTTGGTTTGGGGTATCGTAATCACAGGCAATGCTTATTGGGATTTCTTTGCATACAAAGATTGGCAAAATAATATTTTAAATTGGATACAAAGATATCGCCTTCTTGTTCCATAACAAATATTCGTTCAGGCTGTAATTCAAGATAATTGGAAGCCTTTAAAATGGAGTAATAGATGGTTTCTGCAGAAGAGGAAACCCATTGTTTTAAAAAAGGGAGAATGATTTCGGGATCGTTAGAATAAAACCGTTGATAGATATCGGCAATTAGCTTCTTTCTCATTTCGAAATTACTTTTAAAATAGAAATTACTTCGGTCTTGATGATAGAGCATGAAGGGCGTTTTGTTGGGATTGCTTTTTAAACCGGCATTGAAATTCATCGATGTAATAACGCCTCTAGCAGGTTCAATTTGCAAGGTGGTGGTATTAAATAAATTGTATCCATTATATTGATCAAGATAGGATTTTAGATAATCGATGGCTTTATCTGTTAATGGATCAAAATAACTCTGGATTGAAAAACTGCGGGCGTATTCTTCTGGACTTTCCGGATCATAACTGCAGTTAATATATGTGTTGTAGATAAACAGATTCGCAGAGATTTTTTTTGAAAATATCCGATCTATTTCCTGTTCTACTTCCTCACAACTGAGTTTCAATCCGCTTACATCACCATGAACACGAACGATTTGAGTTGGAAAATCAATGGTCCGTTGCATCATTTGACTCAGATTAGGTGGTTCTTGTTCATTTGTATGGTGTCTGGATATGGTATTTTTACTGTTGGGCAATGGAGAAAAAATAAGATGCTCTGAACTCTTTGATTGTGCAAAAACCAGAAGGGGTGATAAAAATAAGGCAATCAGTAAACAGCTCTTTTTCATAACATGCTCCTTTGTTAATTAATCAGAACTCCATTATTATCGGATTACACAGCTGTTTAATACTACTTTAATTAGAAAGCAAATTTAAAAATGAAAAAACATAGCCCCCAAAGAACAGTTTGAGTGGATTGCAAACATCCAAGCAAATGTTTTTCTTTAGCGATTTCAAAATGTATTATTCATCAGCAAAATAGGTATTATATAATTTTATGTAAGTATTTTCTTTTTCTATTGCTTTTAATACATTATTAACCCGACCGATGAGTGCTTGATTCTTGGGGGGAGCCAAGATTACTACACCGTCTCCAACGATATGTACCTCGTCTAATGGCTGAAATTGATCGCCACCTTCCTGAGTCCAATAATTTACAGATGAGCGATTGAGAAAGGCCGCTGCTATGGTTTTATTATGTAAATCTGCTAATAAATCTTCAACGTCTTCATAGAGTTTCATTTGAAATAATTTTGCATAATGTGTCGATAAATATTCATAAAACAATCCACCATTGAGCGGATTCCGCAGGACACCGACTTTTTTTCCTTGTAATTCATTAATTGAATTAATTTCACTATTTTTTAAAATGAGGAACTGTCCCTTACTTAACATATAGGGGAGACTGTAAATGAAATTAGTTTTAAGGTCATGAGAAATCGGAATACCCCCCATTGCTAGGTCAACTTTTCCCTGCTGTAGTTTTTTGTACAATTCATCCATTCCCATGGGAATAAAGTCACATTGCTCTTTTAGGCGCTGACATAGTAATTGTGCTAAATCGATATCAAATCCATTTTTGGGAGAGAAAATATAAGGGGGTTTAAATATAAGCGTACCAATATTAATACTGGCATAGCCAATTGAAGAGAGAAGAAGGCTCAGGGATATTAATAGTGTTTTAATGCGCATTATTGCAAATTCCTTTTTATCATTCACCATTCCATAGTGATACATACCTATTGGAAGCACTAGGGCATGAATATCTAGATTATATTTAATTAATAAAAAGATAAATATTTTCTTACTTCATAACTTATGTTAAATAAATCCAACTAACGGCAGAACAATTGTCTTTAGAGACCAATGGTTTTGCGGCCTTTTTCTCTACATGGTTTTTTTAAAAGGTTACGGTGCCGTATTAGAGGTGTGTGAAGGGGACTCAATAAGATAGGAAATTGCTTGCTTATTTAAACTGCGATCTCGCTTATATTTATAATTAACATCAGGTCTTTCTAATGAGTGTGTAAGTGACCTTTTTAATTCATTGTGCAAATGTTCATATAGATGTTTATCGTGTGTTAATAAATTTTTTATCTGGCGCTCCAAGGCCAAAGCAATCCAAGGAGTAGTATGAGGGGTAATTGCTTCCAAGATGTTTTGCAGTCTTTGTTTTTCGTTGGGGCTATCTTTCTTGATGTGCGCAATGATTATTGCAAAATCTGCATGGCGTTCAAGCGGTGCCTTGGTACTAATTGTTGTAAATTGTTCGGGTGTTAATACGCGGGCTGCCATTTCACAAAACGGTTCTTGAGGATTTCTAAAAATTTCCCAAAATTTGTTATCGTTAAGCGAGCACTCAAGCTGCGACTGAGTCATATGCTCCAAAATAATTTTTAATCTATGTTCTCTACACTCTAGGGACGATTTATGGTTTATTGTTTTGGAATCGAGTATCCAAATGTGGCTTAGTAAATTTCTTGGGCCTACTGCCGATGCGGCTCGTTCTACAAGCATTTTAATTCGATAATCTGGTAGGCTATCTAAATCTACACTTATTTTTCCCTCATTTGCAATAAAGGTGGACCTATTTAACTCGTTAATGAATGCATCAAAAGCCTCATCGCTCCACTCTTTTTTTTGTAACGAACTGTTTATATAAATGGGCTTTGAAACCGGTGTTACTGGTACCCATTTTTTTGTAAACAGAGATGGGGATGTGGTGTGTTGAGTATTTGCTTGTGAGGCTTCAAGTTGCTTTTTATATTTTTGAAAATTTGCTTGAATGTAATGGTCAACTAATTTGGTAAGTTCAACCTTAAAAGAGACAGGATGCGCCATATGGCTTATTTGATCAAGGATCGCTATCCTCAATTTCCAAGTGGCATAAGGCATAATAGAGACCAGTTTACCTAATAAGTAAGGACTTGGTTTGAGTTTCTTGATGAGAGAGTTTAATAGTTCATGCCGTTTGCTATCGGAGGCAAACAATTCCAATTGCTTACGAGTAAACGTGTTGACTGCACTATCTGCAAATGCGTCTTTATTTAACACGTTTAAGAAGTCGGGTGAGTCAAAGGATGCTTTTAATTGTTCTTCAGATAGAGCTTCGAGCATTACTGCAAATTTGCTTGCTTTATTTTCTCTTTTTGAGATTTCAAATTCAAAACCCATAAATTGACGCCATAAATAATCCAGTTCGGTAGAACTAAATCTGCCTTTTTCTTTATAAGTGCTTAATTTACTGACAAGAAGTTTAATGTCCTTGTTCCCCATTTGCTCCAAGCGGGGCCAAAACTCATTTTTCGAGGTCGGAGCTTTGATAAGTAGAATTAATTCGTCGATATAAGGTTCTGTGACACTTGAGACTTCATCGTCTATTTTAATTATACCTTGTGCTTCTTCTTGAGCTATAACTTGGTTTACTTTAACTAAAAATACGGGAGTTTCTCTTGCCTCCTTGGTTTCAGAGAGAACCGTTGGTATCTCTGATGTTATTTTCACCTCGGTTTTGGAAAAAAAGGTATCGGAAAGAGCACTGGGTTTTAGCGTTGGTGTCGTCTCTACCCTTTCTTCCATGTCAGCGGGGACAACAATTGGAGCGTGCTCATCAACGTCTGATTCAATGACGCTTCTTTTTAGCAACGGCTCTTTGAATTTGTTAACCTCCATAACGGGTGTTGTTGAACGGGTTAATTTTATTCCGAAAATAATTGCATCTATGGAACCTAAAGAACCAATTCTTATTCCTTGAAATCCTAAGGGTAATGGATCAGTTTTATTAAGGATTGCCTTTAACAAGCCCAGAGTCCCTCCTAAAAATGAAAAAGGAAGTGTTACTATGAATCCGAAGATACCCAGTAAAGTAAGAAACACACCGCCGATACGTTTTAAATAAAAAGATAGAAGAGGTTCTTTGAAAAATTGATGGAGCATATTAAATTCCCGAACGTTTAAGTATCCTACGTAAACCCTTAGACTCAATTAGAACCTTAGTGCATTCAAGAATTTATAGTTCACCTGAAAATAGGTCTTTTGCGAAAAAATTCCTAGAGGAAAGAAAAATTCCATTTCATTTTTTATCCTTTAATTACACTATCACAATTAAGGGGATTGTTCCTTACTCGAGAAAAAAACGATTACCCCTATACTCCAAAGTCATTTGAAAAATACCAGCTAAATTAGTTGATGTAAATTGTTGTATAATTAATTATTACTCAGTTGAATTGACTCTGTCCTTGACGAGCTAAGGTAATGAGAAAATGGGAAAGACTGTTGCGGTTAAAAATAAAGCAGATTTGATGGATATTCCTGAAGAGAACATTTTTATTTCTGAAAGTGGATATGCGTACGATATTAATCAAATCGCCGAATTCATTTCTGGAGACTGGGTATTTGCGGATTTCCAAAACCCCTCTGAACTAGCGGGTGTATTTCGAGATTTTAAAAATAAAGAACCCCTGGAAGCATCTAATGCAAAAGATTTAGAGCAAGGGTTGGCATTGAACTTATTCAGCGAAAAAGATATTACCCAGCTTTTAACCCATCAAGTCGTCCGCAGTGCATTTGAAAATAGCCCTATCTTTGCTGGGTTACAAGAATATGCTGATGGGGTAAATGAGATTACTTTAAATCTGATGGGTAAGTTGGTTCTAGCTTCACAAATTCTCGAAAACACGCTCTTGAGTGCTGATCAGAATAAACTTACTGCTGAATTGCATGAACCTCTCGCCGCATTTAAAACGCATCTTGATCAATTAAAAAAAGTAGAAAAGAACCCACTTATTTTTCTGACCTCCAAAAACGGTCCCATCAGCAGCTATTCAGCCGTAACGGGACGTCGATGTAATTTCGTAGAAGATATCGATCATTTATTATCTGGAGCATGTGGGGCCGGCTTTAATCGGCATGTGGCGAATTTATATAACGCCCTAAAAAGTTATAAACTCTATCAACATGCGATCCAATCCAGCCTTACGATGCAGGATTCATCTCTGGAGAAAAAATCCTCACCTTTACATGGTTTATCTATTTGGAACACGACCAAGGAAGACACGGATAAAGACCAAGCAAATGATCAACGCTCCAAAAATACATTAGAACCGAAATAATTACCGCAAATAAATACATTACACGATTAAGATATTTTTTTGATAACTTCTCCGCTATATCTATATTTTATATTAGATATTTCATTTTCGATGGTTAGATTAACTTTATAGATTGCATCATTTATTGCCTCAGTCATCAGCGCACATGTTTTTGTTTTATTGTTTAATTCTGAATAGGAGGGATCCAAAGAAAGTTCTATAATTTGATGTGTTCCATCCACCTTGGCTTTAGCAAGCCCATCACTAGAAACTCCTTCCACAACCAATGACTCTAATTCCTCCAATTTCGCAGCAATCTCTGCTTCCATTTGGATTCCTTTGGTTCTAATCGTTTTCAAAGTATCTGCTCCAAGGCTTTTCAAAATATTTTCATCTACTGTAAACATATTACTGGATTTCATCTTCTACCTCCTATAAAGGCATACTTGTGATTTATGGTAATTATTTTATAACGGGGGTCCATCTGGAGTTTTGGGTTGTTCGGTATTTACTAGCCCATATTTTTGTAATACTTTGGGTATTTGAGTAATCAATTGTTCGGAAACTACCGAATTATTACTAACCCCACGCGCAAAATTGTCAAGTGCTCGTCTTGAAAGTACATCAGAAATTGCCTTCAAGTCTTCTTTTTTGTCTTCTGCTTTTATAACGCGCTCATCGATTACCTTAATAAGTTCTGCACTGGCATAGGTTGATGCTGAATAACAATTGGAGCTAAAAAGATTACACGATTGTTCATCACAAATCGCTTTATTTGTTCTGTTTATGACCTCTTTTATTTCGCTTCCCCGAACCACCACAAATTCTGAATTAGCAACATCATCTTTACTAATTTTTCTTAATGCGATAGATGAGTGAAAAAAAGGAGATTTTTGGGTGATATCTGCAAAGCCCTGTTTCCGTGCAAAACCCACTTCAAATAAATCATCATCTTTAATCGTATCTAAGTCATCGCTGAGCATCTTTTCCGGTTGAACCCGTACTTTTGGCGTTTTTCCTTTTTTTGCAAACATTTCAACCACGAAATCACTGCCTACAAATAAATCAAAGTGTTTTTCATTATCTAATTGGGTCCCCAAGGTCTTAAACCAAAGAGTACTCGAATTTATTTTGTGATGTAAATGTTGCTTGGGTGTTTTGTCAGTATCTCGGACATAACCGGGACTTTGCCGGCCTAATAGGAGCCAATTTTTTTGATCTGCGTCAATAATAGTCTGATCTTCTGGAGAGGACATTTGCAGTTCGGTCATTTTTTCCTGCAGTTGTTTATATTTGTAGGTATCATAAGCAAGGTAAAGAGTCCCGGCTCCTGATGTACCTATTAGTTTGCCAGCATGTCGACTTATTAGAGTAAACATTGTTACCTCCAAGAATCTATTTCTAATGCCATTTTTGTATTATTATAGACTATAGTGAATTTTATTTTCCCATCGCTTGCCGTTGACGATAGCTGGATACTGTGTTAAAGATAACTAAATAAAGTACACTCTGTGTTGAATTGGCATTAAAGGGAGTTGGCATGCTTACAAAGTTAACCAAGTTAGTAGGTCCTATAGCATATTCGAATAAGGCAACTGCATTTAGTCGCTATGCTCTGTTTCAGATGAGAAATAAATCTCAAAAATTACTGACTAAGGACGATGAGGCTAAGGAAGAACAGCCAATTTCATTGAGCCCAGAACCTATAGAACCCGAAAAAATGTGTTCCTTGAAGGATGCGTCCACAGAGGACACCTTTGAATTAATGTTTGCGACCAAACCTGGTCTGCCGCTTCCTGGCATGCCTATTAGACATTCTGCTATTGCTTTAAAAAACAGTAAGAATGGTACTTTTTCTGTATATGGACGTCAAAGCCCCTGGGATTTCTCACAGTGGTTGCGAAATGGAGTAACGTTCCATACTCAAAAAGACAATGAGAAAAGGTACCTAAGTAAGGGTTACAACTTTGTTGGCTATCCAACAGGAGTTTCGTTCACTCAGCCAGAAATTAATAAGTTTCTTGATTCTGCAGATCAACTCATTAACCAAAAGCAAATGTGCAACATGTATCAATCCAATTGCTATTCTTACTCAACGACAGCATTAAGCTTCGCTATTGAGGCGTTATTAGAACGACCTCATTTTGATGCCAAGTCAATCAGTCGCATTATCGATGTTTTGGAAGAGCATCCCTTACAGGATCATTTTTCTATTGGTGTTCGCAATAACCCGGTTGTTGTTGATAAGCTTACATCGGTTCTTTCAGCAGTTCAGAAAAAAACCGCTTCTTTACAAGCTCCCTCAGCGACTGACAAGCAATTGTATGAGAAGGTAGATCTTTTATTTACGCAGCTTAAAAATATCAATCCCGAAGAGGACAAAACGACGATGGGTTATAAATAACCTCATTATATTTTTTTCGGATGCTTTATTGGATTGAATGATATTATGGAAAACGATACCGAGCACTTGTTAACTGCATATAAAAAATGACCTCTTAATTTTGGCAGACCAGTCTTTTATAGTGCACTAATTGATGAATGAATTAAAAATCTATAGCGAGTTTTTAAAAAATTTATTTTCTTAGACTATTATTTGTTATTATAAAATCACTGGAGAACTCGCTATGGAAAAAGCAAATCTAATAGGAATTAACCATATCGCCCTTGAAGTAGGTAATGTGGAAAAAGCATTAGAGTTTTATAGCAAAATTTTTAATTTTACTTTGCGCGGTAAAGATGAACATCACGCTTTTATTGATTTAGGAGATCAATTTATAGCGTTAATGAAAAGCTCTAATCCACATAAAGACAACTTACGTCATTTTGGTCTCGTGGTCGATGATCGTGCCACGGTCAAGGAATTGGCAAAAAAAGCTGGAGCGGAATTAATAGACGGAAAATTTTTGGATTTTCTTGACCCTTGGGGTAATTATATTCAGGTAATCGAATATGCTGATATCCAATTTACCAAGACCCCCGAAGTGTTGGCCGGGATGAATATAAATGTACATAAAAATAAAGCTGCCCTTCAAGAGCTTCAAGCGAAAGGGATGAGTCCAAAACACTAATTTTGTTTCTCACAGATCTCGTAAGAAGATGTTCTAGAGGAATCTCGAGCATCTTAAAGTAAATTGTGAACTCTAGCTACGTATTTGCTACTAAGGTGGTGAGTATTCTCAATTTCGGCCTCGATTCCCTTAGGATCGTCGCTGCCTCGAGCATCTAAATAATAAGAAAATCTTAAAATAGTACGTCGAAACTATTCACGGATGTACCAGCGGGAAAAAAGCTAAAGGTCTGAAATAACCAAAAACACTCGTACGTATTGTTCCTTGTTCAGCAAAACCGCGACGATGAAATCCTCGGGTGTTTGCGATTATCATCGTGTTTGCTTTCACACATAAAGATTGTGGTGGCTTAAGATCCATATTTGCTAATTCTTCATCCGATATACGCAATGCCCCTCCACGCGACATGGTTTGGTCAGAGCAAATTTGTATGCTGCGTCGATATTCCCAACGTAAACGCTTCCAAGTTAAAGCATGACTTCCAGTAGAATATTCGAAAGGACCGGAAGCTAATTCTACATCATGAGTAAAATACCAAATCTTATAAGTGTGGTGAAATGTATCACGATGAGTCAATTTCTGGGAGTCAGGTAATGAGGCTTCATCCCCATGGCACAACGTATACATGAAGTAACGCATCGGTGTATTCAACATACCAAATAAGGCTAGAGTTAAGCGATGCATGCGTGCGTTTTTAAAAACAAATTGCACCATAGAATTTCTGGGAACATGATCAAAACGATTTAAAGTGTCACCATCGTAACGATCATACCCTGTAGCTCGTTTTAACTTATCTCCATACATTTGTTGTTCGAGATTAGGTAGCGCTTTAGGCAATTGATTTATATGTTTTTCAATTTCTTTTTGGACTAACAGAAACTTTTGAGGATCTAGAAAATTTTCAAGGATCAATAGACCATTTTTATTAAACTCAAAAGCTGATTTAGGTGCTAATAAGTAAAACGGTAACTTTTTTATAAATTGTATTACATCACTCAGAATAATCCGAACAACATGTAAGCCGCAGTAATTAGCAATAACATTGCCTAGAGGACCCGTAAACGTTTTTTTGTTTGAAAATAGGGTAAAAAAATTGAGCATAATAAAAAATTGTCGGAAAAAAAATTTCAAATTCATGATTATTAAGCTGAATTAATATAGTCTTTTTATTAATTATCACGCTTTGTCTCTAAGATCTAGATTGAGCTGTAAGGAGCAAGGACGGAATTACTTATAGAGCTTTGTCCACCTGCGTATTATTCGATAACAGATTCTAAAAAATGTAGCGCTCATCCTTGGTTTGAGTTCTTTTCCCAAGATTAATTCCTCTAAAGCTTCTTCGGGGGAAACTCGTGTTCCTTTACTCCAGCTAATGTACATCGGATAAAGTAATAAAGTTCCTGCAATTAATTCAGCTAATTTTAGCCGTCGAGTGCGTCGGGGGGTATTCATCATATCTGTTGTTAATCCCCAACCCGCATAAAAAGGTAATCCATAACATGTAACTTCTTTGCCCCTAAGTAGCGCCTCAAAACCAGCCAAAGAGGTCATAACGTGTACTTCATCCACGTATTTTAAGAGATGATCGATAGAAACTGTCTCAAGATATTCGTCACAATATTGATGCGAGTTTTGTTCATTGACTCCTTTTGCTCGCAAACCTGCAACCACGTCTGGATGAGGCTTATATATTAACCACGCGTCAGGATTTTTTTTGCGGACCTCTTGAAGTAGATCTATGTTTGTTTTAATAATCCCAGTTCCAAAAGCAATGGAAGCATCGGTTTCAACTTGTCCGGGAACTAAGATGATCCGTTTGCCATGAGTAGTTGGTTTCCAAGTTTGTCCTTGCAGATTATATTTGGTAACCCCAAACTCGACGATCCGTTGATGAAAAGAGGCTGCACGTTCCAATAATGGCTCAGCGAAAGTAGAGTATTGTAAGATATATTCTAAATCTGAGGGGCTTGTTGCATTGTAATAAATTCCTTGCGTATCAATAACCCAAGATAATGGGCGTGTCAGATCGGCACCTAGACCTACCGAGCGTAGAAAGCCATCTTCTAATCGAACTATTGAAACCGTACTATCCAGCTTAGATGGGGCCCGACTCGACCCCCAAAGTAAAAGGACGCTCTCAGGTTTAATTGCGCGTACCCTACGCACAAAGCGGATAGCATGATCTGTAAGAAATCGTTGGATAATTGGTCTCTTCCAATAAGGCATGCGCCAAGCATAAATCATTGAATCACTCAGTGTGGGCTTACTGCTAGTGATGTCATGATCTGTAGACCTCGCAGGACTAACTTTAGAGCCTGCGATGTTTTGCTGTGTAATAGATTTTATAAAATGTTCCACACTCAAAAAATGCTTCCTCCAACTCGGTGCTTTATAGCCAATTAATCGTGATTTTTGTTTTTGTCTTAACGTACTGTTTGAATGCGCATAATTCAAAATGGTATTCATCCATTGCACTGTATCTAGGGGGTCAAGATATTCTGGGATATTTTTACCAATTTCTATAAGGGCAGGTGTGGTGCTGGCAATAACAGGTACACCGGCATTTAAAGCTTCGATCAAGGGTAAGCCATATCCTTCAACAAAGGAAGGGAATAAGAGTGCTTGAGCATGTTGCAAGCATGAGGATAATTTTTGATCGGAACATTGATTCCATTCAAACACAAAGCCACGTAATTTGGTACAACTATCGATCATGCGAGTAATATGCTCACACTCCCATCCACGCCGGCCAATAATAATCAGTTTAGGTGCATTACTACCTAGTCGATCAATTAAATTTTGCCACACATAAAGTATCATTAGGTGGTTTTTTCGCGGTTCTATCGTACCAAGCATAACAAAATAAGGGGACTCGAGTGTTCGTGAACACAACGGCGGTGGAGGTAAATCAACTCCTAGTGCTGCAATGCATAGTGCGGGTAGTTTTTTTTCTAATGAAAGTGCAAACTTAAATAACGCATTATAGGTGTCTTGAGAGTTCACAATAATGCCTTTTCCTAGGCTCAGGGCATGAATCATTCGTTTAATATGTTTTTCTTTTTCTCCTGCACGGCAATACTCAGGATGAGTTATCGGAATTAAATCATGAATAAAGAAGATAGGGGTCAGTCCTATTCGTTCAATGGCTTTGGCGTATCGAGGGCGCTCTAAATTGCTATGTCCTAATAATAATAAAATACCATCCCGTTTTTTTTCGAAAAAACTCCTTAATACAACTTGGATGATGAAAGCGTAGAGTCTGCTACGCTTTAAACGGTCAGACAACAATGAATGAAAGAGATATTTTGATTCTTTTTCAGATAAAATCCAAAGTCGTCCAAAATAATAAATAACACCCCCTGCGGAGTCTTGATAATGCTTCAAATAGGCTCGCATCACCCGATCAATCCCGGTTGGTTTTAGTTGTTGCAATTGCCTTCGAATTAAACGAGTGACATCAATATAAAGCAAACAAGACATGTGTTTTAATCATGTTAGAGGATTCCGACTACATATGATAATCACACCGAATGAATCAACTTAAGCTTGAGATTGCTTATGAAAATTGGGGGACTTTCATTGCAAAGACATCCATGCCAATTGAACAATATGATCCATTGATGCTGCCTGTATACTGCAATACATATACGAGAACATTTATACCATGAACCAAAATTAAGAGAAAGATTCGAGACGCGAGATGCAAAGATTAAATTTTTTTTTGTAGAGGTGAAACTAAATTTCTCGATTTTTTTCTTATCCCAAGATTTTTTTCTGTATATTATGTACTTACTTTCAGGAAAGGAACTTATGGAGCTTATGTATAAAAATAATTCTACCTCTATTTTTCAAGGTAAAAACGTTTTATTGCTTCAAGGACCGGTCGGACCTTTCTTTGCTCGTTTGGCGACAGACTTAAAAACCCAAGGAGCGCAGGTATATAAAATTAACTTCAATGCAGGCGATTGCTTTTTTTTCTTGTTTGGCGCAGTGATCTATAGAAAAAGTCTGGCAGAGTGGCCTTTATGGTTGGAACATTTTTTAGAGCGTTTTGAAATAGACATTATTTTTGTATATGGGGATTGTCGTCCGATACATCGGGTTGCTATCGAAATTGCAACGCGACATGAAATAGACGTTGGAGTGTTCGAAGAAGGTTATATTAGACCTAATTATGTGACTCTGGAGTATATGGGGGTCAATGCAAATTCATATGCGATTACCCATTTTCAGCCAACTGACATGCAGTACTGTGAATATTATCAGGAACAACAAATAGAGCGCGCTTATTGGCAAATGATCTGGTATGGATTCTGCTATTTTACGATAGGTGCTTTAGGCAGGTTTCTTTTTAGCAAAAATGTTCACCATAGGCCACTTAAAATTTTAGAGGGACTGGCATGGATGCGTTCTGCAAGGAGGAAACATTGGTATAAATGGCGAGAAGCGGGCATTGAGCAACAACTCCTAGGTGCATTAAGTAAGCGCTATTTTTTAGTTCCCTTGCAAGTTTGTTCTGATTATCAAGTAACAGCTCATTCCGAGTTCAAAGAAGTGAAACAATTTATTGAGTGCATTATAAATTCTTTTGCACGATCATCGAAGAACGAGACCTTTCTCATATTTAAACATCATCCTATGGATAGAGGATATGTGGATTATGCAGATGTAATTAAACGGTTGGCCATTCAAGCGCAAATAAACGAACGCGTGGCATACATCCATGATCAGCATTTACCTTCATTACTTGAGCATGCCCTTGGGGTCGTGGTAATTAATAGTTCAGTTGGGCTTTCTGCATTACACCATAAAGTGCCTACCTTTGTTTGTGGTGAGTGTTTTTACAATCTTCCCGGACTGACTTATCAAGGATTGCTAGATGATTTTTGGACCTCAGCATTGAATACGGTTGTCGATCACGATTTGTATAAAAAACTTCTTAATTTTCTAATCACCAGAACCCAACTAAATGGTAGTTTTTATAAAAAAGTTAAACTAGAGAATTCTTTTGCAGGATTGATTGTTCAAAAATATAATAAATTCTTTTTAAAAGTTAGTAATAAGCAGAACTAGTCTGTGCTTGATTTACCTGCATTGTTATTTTGAGTTAAGGACAGTAGAATGTCCCCAATTACCCTTTTAAAGGCATAGTTCAGATTTTCCATTCCCAGTGTATATTCGAAGGGATTGGATTGTAGCTTTATTTTGAACTGTTTTTGCAAAACGCGGCATACCTCAGTGGCACAAAGTTAAGCTGATACCCTTAAGCCCTATATTTTGCGAACCTAGGCGGGGAAAAAAAGGAAATATCCCAGATCGATCCAAAACTAAAGGAGTTAGTTTGAAGCAATTTAATCGATTATCATCCGTGACTGCATTACCCTGGAAATCATCTTTTCAAAGCGCTTCCCTTTTTTTAAACAAAATAAATAAGTTATTCGTATGTACGGTTATTATTCCTACATTATTATCTATTTTTTATTTTGGCTTCCTTGCTTCCGATGTATATGTGTCTGAGTCGCGATTTATTGTGCGCAGAGCAGGGCAACCTCCAGTTAACCTAGGTTTATCTGCTTTACTGTCTTCGACGCCTTTATCAAAGGCAGAGGAGGCAGATTATAGTATTCATGATTATATCTTGTCTCGTGATGCATTGTTGGAACTGAACGACCGACTTAATTTAAAAAAGCTTTATAGCGACCACAACATTGATTGGTTTCACCGTTTTGCATTATTTGGTGATTCTAGCTTTGAATCACTTTATCGTTATTATAAAAATCGAATCAATATTGTCATTGAATCCCCATCTTCCATTTCAACCTTACAAGTGCGCGCTTTTACCGCCAAAGATGCGTATCAAATGAATCAACATTTGTTGGAATTGGCTGAGCAATTTATTAATCGTTTTAATATCCAATCAAGAAAAGATTATGTTGATTTTGCAAAAGCAGAAGTAGATGCCGCAATTCAAAAAGCAAAAGAAGCTAGTCTTGCTTTGTCGGATTATCGGGGATTTCAAGGTGTTTTTGATCCTAATCGTGAATCGGCGATGAGGCTTCAAAATGTATCCAAAATGGAAGCTGAATTGGTTGCTGCAAAAGGTCAATTAGCTCAAATTAAAAGTTTGGCTCCGCATAACCCTTACCTTTCTTCACTACGAAAAAATATTGAAACGCTACGATTATCAATCAATACCGAAAAAAACAAGATCACTGGAAATCTGTCCTCGCTCACGAACAAAGTACGCCGTTATGAACGATTGGTTTTAAATAAAAAATTTGCCTATAAACAACTGGTATTTGCTTTATCTTCATTAAAAAAAGCCCAAATCGAAGCACAGCGCAAACAATTATATTTAGAGCTGATTGCTCATCCTAATGAACCTGATAATTCATTTGAACCGTATCGTAGCAGGAATATTTTTTCAATATTCATCTTGGGACTTATTACTTGGGGAGTTCTATCCCTTTTGATTGCAAATGTTAAAGAGCATCTGGAATAAATTAATTGTTAGGATTATGAGTTTATGCATTGCCGTATTAATAAATATAAGATTAAACCGTCTCACTTAGCGTTGGTGGTCCTCTCGATACTTTCTTCAGGCTGTACCATGATGTCGAGTGGACCCAGTGCACGAGTAGTAAAGCAGGCTGCTGAACCCGTAAATAGTGATGTTCAATTGATTGATATCACTCCCGATATTACCCATCAATTAGCACGAAACCATAAAAATTATTTATTTTCTGATGCATTAAAACAAAATCACTCCAATCGCTATAGTGTGGGTCCTGGAGATGTGCTTGATTTTTCCATTTGGGAGATACCCCCTGCAACATTGTTCACTACACCAACCCTTGTTGGAAGTTCTGGAAAGAACTCCAGTCCAATGAATACCTTACCCTCCCAAGTGATTAGCCAAGAGGGTACGATAAGTTTTCCTTTTGCCGGTACGATTCATGTTGCAGGGCTGACTGTACAACAAATCCAAGATAAAATACGACGTGCATTAAAAGGTAAAGCTAATAAACCTCAGGTGTTAGTACGTCTTGCTAAAAATACTACCTCCGCGGTGACCATAGTCGGTGAGGTTGTTTCGAGTAGGCGCTTGCCATTAACGCCCAGTAAAGAGCGATTGTTGGATGCATTAGCCGCCGCGAAAGGGGTAAAAACTCCTGTGAATAAGACGATGATCCAAGTAACCCGAGGACAAAAAGTATATTCCTTACCTCTGGATATTATCATTCGTGATCCCCATCAAAATATTGTATTGCAAGCAGGGGATGTGATTACGGCCTTATTTCAATCTAAAAGTTTTACTGTACTAGGTGCAACTGGAAAAAGTGAGGAAATCAATTTTGAGGCCCAAGGAATTAATTTAGCTCAAGCCCTGGGACGTTCAGGCGGTCTACAGGATCACCGAGCAAACATCAGTGGCGTGTTCGTTTTCCGTTTCGAACAGGCTACGGCGATTCATTGGCCAAGACCTCCTAGATTCATCACCGCAGAGGGTAGAGTACCGGTGATTTATAGACTGGATTTAAAAAACCCGAGGAGTTTTTTTGTGGCTCAAAGTTTCTCGATTCAGGATCATGATATTCTGTATGTATCGAATGCTCCGATGGCTGAACTGCAAAAATTCCTGGGGGTGTTGGCTACGGCTACAGCACCATTAAATCCATTTTTATATGCAGCAACGATAGCGGCTTCTTAAAGTCAGTCTAAAATTAACTGCATTTTTAGCTCAAGATGGATGTTATTTGGAATAAACTCTTTGAGCCACTTACCAGGCCTCGTTCTTAAAAAGACAGTCTTTTGAGCTTTAACTGAAATTCTTTAGATTCCAGGAGGCGAGTTCGTAATCGTTCAAATGAACTATTTGATTTTTTGATTTTTTTCAGTTCATCTGGTTCTGGATCACGAGCAAGAAGGAGATTAAATGCCAGCATAATGTCCTCTTCTTGGGGGGGGCTGGAGTGAAGTGTATCTGAAAACACCTCAAACTTATCGTGGAATAATTGCTTTTTAAATTCCTCAGAAGAAAATAAGCATCTTCTTAGTTTTTCTACGGTTTCGCAGGCCGATTGTTGAAATTGAATCGTAAATTCATTTTCAGGTTCGCGTCCGAGTATAAAACGATAACCCGCAATGACATGTTCTTTAGTGGGTGCATTGATTCGTGTTGATTGATAGAAATCGTATGCCTCATTTATTTTATCGAAGGAATAGAGCCGGCCATTGCTTAACACCGCTGCTGATTCACAATGGGTTTTTATATAAGCTGGATCATGAGAAACAATAACAAGCGCTCGATCGTTTCTTTTTTCAAATAATTCTTCATAACACTTTTTGTGAAACCGGTCATCGCCCACTGCAACCACCTCGTCAATTAAGAAACAATCAAATTCAACGGCCATGGAAATTGCGAAACTCAACCGCGCTCGCATTCCAGAGGAATAAGATTTAATAGGTTCATGGAAATAAATACCCAGTTCGGCAAAATCATTAACAAATTCGATTTTTTCGTTCATGAGCTTTTTTGTAATCCCATAAATTCTGCATATAAAACGAAGACAATCGAGTCCTGTTTGATTATCTTGAAATGCATCCCCTAATGCGAGTGGCCATGAAACGCTCATCTCCCGATGTATTTTTCCTGAACTCGGTTTTTCGGCACCACTAATTAGACGGATTAAGGTTGACTTCCCAGAGCCGTTACGTCCTAAAATCCCTATTTTTTGACCACGTTCAAGGGTTAAATTAATTTTATCGAGCACGGTACGTACCCCTTTACGAATGGGATAAACCTTGCTGATATTATCGATATGAATCATTCTGAACCTACGCGTCTACTCGCTTCTTTTACCATCGCAAGACTGAATAGACTTAAGATCAAGCAAAAAGAAGACAGATATTGAATTGAATAATGAGTATGAACCGTGGAGCCAAAAAATCCTTCTCGTACTAATTCCACACCATGTATCATTGGTAACCATAAAACAATTGATTGCACTTTTTCAGGTAGCCAGTCGACCATGAATGCTGCACCCGACATGGGAAAAAGTAAGTACGCTACGGTATGCCATAATCGCTCAACTGTTTCAAAGTGCTCACTAATCGCACCAATCAGCAAGGCTAGCGCCACAGCAAACCACATAAGCAATAACCAACCGCATAGAATCGTTAAAACATTATCCGGAAAATCCATTAATCCCATACTGATAAAAGCAATGGATAAAATCAAAAACGACATTGTCACGCTACTAATCTCAAGTGTAATGCGTGCTAAAAACAAGTGCAGTACTTTAATGTAACGATGATGCAACAAGCTGCGATTTGCACGTACTGCCATGGTGCAACGACTCACTGTATTTCGCCACACAAGAACTGATGAGTACCCAGTAAGTGCGAAAGCCGTAATAGGTAAACTCGAACCATGAGTGAGTTTGGTCAATGTCCATAATGTAGTCACTCCCAAGGTAAATAACATGGGCTCCACGATGATCCATAAAAAACCGATATTGTGTCTACCATAGCGAATTAAGATTTCCCGCATGAGCAGCGCGCCAATTACCCGAGCTTGTATTTTGAGTAATGAGTCCTTTTGCAACGACATAAAAATCCTATTTAATGGCAATTTCTATACGATAGATAGAGAAAATCTAAAGGGATAGAGTCTTCAACTTTGAGCTAAAACGATTGTTATTTTTAATTGAAAAAGTATAATGGATTCACAAAAATAGGACAAGACTTATACTTTTTAGCCCTCTCCGGAAGGGACTTTTGTATCCGTCGAAGAAGTCAATTTAACAGCGTAGCATCAAATTAAGGGATTTTATGAGCTTCATGTCTTTCGCACAAAATTTTGAAGACATCATGTTGTGGCGCGCATTAAAGCATGTGCAGAAAGGATTTTATATTGATATTGGTGCTCAACATCCGATAATCGACTCGGTCAGTAAGGCATTTTATGACAAGGGATGGCGTGGAATTCATATTGAGCCTGTTCCTGAGTTTGTTGAACTATTGCGAAACGAACGACCTGATGAAACCGTGTTACAAATCGCGCTATCTGACTCTAATGGATTACTTGATTTTAATGTTATTCCTGGAACCGGATTAAGTACAGCCATCCACCACATTGCAGAAACTCATCTCCAGGAATTAGGCTTACCCTTCCATAAAGTACAAGTGCCAACGCTCACCTTGCAAGCAGCTATGAATACATTAACTGTGCACGATATTCATTGGATGAAAATTGATGTGGAAGGGTTTGAGCAACAAGTTCTCAGCGGTTGGGATTCCAGGAGTTTACGCCCCTGGATAATATTAATTGAAGCGACAGTTCCTCATTCACCTGAACCAAATCATGCCCAATGGGAATCATTGCTTATTGCAGCCGATTATCTATTTGTTTATTCCGATGGACTCAATCGTTTTTATGTTGCCAAAGAACATCCTGAACTTCTCAATGCTTTTATGAGCCCCCCTAATATATTTGATCGATGGCAAATCACTGAGAATTCATATCTTTGTCAAGAATTGCTCGCGAATTATAAAGTAAAAATTAATACTTTACTGGAGCAAACAGCAAACGAACTTAATTTAGCAAAGGAAAATCAAGTACAACAGCAAGAGGTAATGCAACGTTTACAACAAGAAAAAGATGCTTTGCTTCAAGAGGTTGGCTTACAAAAAGAATACCTGACTCATCAGCAAGGCTTTGTTCAAAATTTACAAACTGAATTAAATAGTGTGAATCAAAAATTAGGTTCCCTAAGCGAAGAACTAATTACAATCAAAGAATATCGTAGGCAGGAACAAGTACATGCTCAGAATTTACAGCTTGAATTAAATAGTGCCAACCAAAAAATAGGTGTTCTTAGCGATGGGCTCATTGCAGAACAAGAATATCGCCGAAAAGAGCAAATACATATTCAAAATTTACAAAATGAATTAAATAGTGCCCATGAAAAAATGAACGCCTTAAACGAAGAACTGATTGAGCAGAAAGAGCTGCGTAGAGTAGAGCAAGAATCGATACAATTGCAGCAGCATAATGCTCACACTTCAACAAAAAACTCCACTTCTATCCAGTTGCTTTTGCGTCGACAAGGAGAAGATTTCATTTACCATGCCTATCTTGCTACATTAAATAGAGCACCTGATCCGGAGGGTATGAAGTATTTTATGTCCCGTCTGTCGGCGGGTGTAGATAAGGCATTAATATTAAAAGATTTAATAAACTCCCCTGAAGGAAAAAGTAAAAAAATTCGCATAAAGGGACTTAATAAGGCTTTACGTTGCTATAAAAGACAAAATTGGCCGGTGATTGGCTCATACTTTAGAAGACTTTATGAAAAGCAAAATAATAAAATAAGGCAACAGATATTAGCCTCAGATACAAATAAAGTGGAATTGGAATTAAAGCAATTATCGGAACATGAGCGTCATATTTTCTATCAACTTAAACAATGTATAGACCTTGGTGCACAGTAAAATAAGCATTAAAAAACACTTCCCAAAACAATTTTAATTAGATGTGAGTAAAGGATTGCCATAATGTTAGAAACAACCAACTGTTGGAAAAGGGATTTGACAGACAATCAAATTTATCTAGGGTATACCTTTGAAGATTTAAAACGACTCGAAAAATATCAGGCAAACTCAGAACTGGAAAAAGGATTTTATACAGACTATTTTGGTATTAAAACCGATTTATCTTTTTTTTCTATTACTAATACTCACCATGAACAAACCCTTGGTAGGCTTCCTTTTCCATGCGACACGCTTCATGCTGAGGCGCTCGAATACATTGCTACAGTCAAAGCAGTAGAAACTGCTAAAAATCAATTCGTATGTATTGAATTGGGTGCAGGTTATGGGCCCTGGTTAGTCTTCGCTGCCAAAATTGCTCGACAAAACGGAATAGCTGATATTACTCTTGTGGGCGTGGAAGCCGATAAAGAACGAATTGCGCTGATGAAGGCTCATTTTATTAAAAATGGTCTTCCTACATGGGAAGAGAATGTAATTAAACCTGAAAATCAGATTATAACACGTTGTATTTATGGTGGTATTAGTGAGAGTAAAGAGCCATTATTTTATGGCGCAAATGGAATTGGCGACTGGGGTGGGGCTGTATCAAATAATTCATCTGCAGAGGATTATCGTGGATATGAGCTTCCTAAGCAGCAGGTTCCATCCTATACGATAGAAGATATATTAAATGATTTTAACCATGTTGATTACGTTCACATAGATATTCAAGGTGGCGAATTTAAATCATTAGAACACTCTATAGCTTCAATAAATAAAAAAGTTCGTTTTATGCTTATCGCAACTCATAGTCGAAGAATTGAAGGTGAATTGTTAGAGCTGTTCATTCAAAATAAATGGAGCTTACTTCATGAAAAACCATGTAAATTTGATTTCAATCCGAAGCTTTATAATCTAACGGGCATGACAACCTTGGATGGGATTCAGGTCTGGTTCAATGCCAATTTATATGAACATAGTGATGGCATATTAAATTGAGCGAAACAATCTGTATTCGAGTTTTCTAATTTAAATCCTTTTGGATAGCATTGATGGAGTTGTTATGCGTATTGTCTTGGATCTGCAAGGCGCTCAAACACCAAATACTCGTTTTCGGGGTATCGGTCGTTATTTACTTTCCCTCGCTTTAGCGATTGCTAGAAATCGTGGAGAGCATGAGCTTTTTATTGCTCTTAATGGGCAATTTCCTGAAAGCATCAATTCTATACGAACTGCATTTGAGGGAATATTGCCTCAGGATAATATTCGGGTGTGGTCTCGTATCGCATCTAAAAAAGAATATGATTGGTCTCATCAAACTGCAGAACTGGTACAAGAAGCGTTCATTGCGCATCTAAAACCCGACATTGTTCTTATTGGGAGTTTCTTTGAAGGAACTAATGAAGGGGGTGTAATTACGAGCATTGGCAGATTGAGTAAGATACCTGTAGCCGTTATTCTTTATGATTTAATCCCCCTTGTATATTCGGATCATTATCTAAAAGATGCAAAAACAAAAAAGTGGTATTTAAAAAAGCTAGAGTCTTTTGGACAAGCAGACCTATTGTTATCTATTTCAGAATATTCAAGACATGAAGCTTTAAAATACATAAGTTTTTCGGAAGATAAAATTATCAATATTTCTTCTGCAGTAGATGATTATTTTAAACCCATTAAGGTTACCAAAGAAGATGAGATACGAGCTCGATTTGGTTTAACTCGCTCCTTTATTTTATATACAGGCGGAATTGATTTTCGTAAAAATGTTGAAGGATTAATTCGGGCTTATGCGAAGTTACCTCAAGACGTTCGTGATGAACATCAATTGGTGGTGGTATGCTCAATTAATAATTCGGAAAAGAAAAAACTTTTTTCATTGGCTGCCTCCCAGGGTTTAGCTATTGAGGAATTAATATTTACCGGATTTGTATCCAACACTGATTTATTGAGCTTGTATAATTTATGCAAAATTTTTGTGTTTCCTTCACTGCATGAAGGATTTGGCTTACCTGTTCTTGAGGCGATGTCTTGTGGTCAAGCGGTAATTGGGTCGAATACCAGCAGTATCCCAGAAGTGATTGGTAGAGAGGACAATCTATTTGATCCTTGCGACGATGAATCGATAGCAAATATGCTTTTAAAGGTATTAGATAATGATGATTTTCGCTGTGAATTGAAACATGCGGCACTGGAGCAATCTAAATTATTTTCCTGGGATATTAGCGCTCGCAAAGCGATTAACGCATTAGAAGCCTTAGTTAAACAAAAGAAACAAAAAGGCATTGGGTTTAATTCGCACCAACGACCCAAGTTAGCCTATGTTTCTCCTCTGCCCCCAGAACGTAGTGGGATAAGCTATTATAGTGCAGAACTTTTGCCCTTTTTGAGTCGATTTTATGAAATTGAAGTTGTTGTCGCTCAAAAGGAGGTTAATGACTCCTGGATTACGACCAATCATCCCATTCGATCTGTTCAATGGTTTAAGGAGAATGGTCTTGGTTATTACGATCGAGTGATTTATCATTTTGGTAACTCGATGTTCCATCAACATATGTTTGGGTTGATTCAACAAATACCTGGTATTGTTGTACTGCATGATTTTTTCCTATCCGGTATTATCGATTATGCCGCTTATCAGAATGAAACCAAGAATTTACTAAATTTAGAATTATATTATTCCCATGGGTATAAAGGATGTCTTGATAGAGTGAATGATCATGATAAGGCCCTCTCTAAATATCCATGTAACCTTCGCATCCTACAACAGGCAACAGGCGTTATTGTTCATTCAGAATATTCTCGTTATCTAGCAAACCATTTTTATGGCCTCAATACGGCAAGAGAATGGACGGTTATTCCCCATTTAAGAAAACCTGTCGACCTCGTTGATAAATTTGCCGCCCGCGAACAATTAGGTCTCAACCCCGATGCATTTTTAGTATGTAGTTTTGGAATATTGGGGCCTAATAAAGAAAATCATAGATTAATAAAGGCTTGGATGGATTCAGAGCTTGTGCACAGTAAACAGTGCAAGCTGATCTTTGTAGGAGAAAACCAGTCTACCAGTTCTTATGAGAACCAATTATTAACCACTATTAATGCGGGTCCAGGGACAAATATAACTATTACTGGATGGTGTGATAATCCTACATACGAGTTGTATTTAGCAGCGGCGGATCTAGCGGTTCAACTGCGAAAAAACTCACGGGGAGAAACATCTGGAACCGTATTAGATTGTATGAATTATGGTGTTCCTACAATTATCAATGCACATGGTAGTCTTAGCGAAATACCTGACCACTGCGTGTGGAAGATACCCGAAGAATTTACTGATCGCCAATTAACAGAGTCCCTAGAACTCCTCTGGAACGATAAACATCGACGATTGGCTCTGGGCGACTTGGCTCAAAAACATATAAGAACTCAGCATGCGCCCTATGATTGTGCACAGAAATATTATTATTCCATTGAAAAGATGTATGATCTCGCTTCAGCGGATATTTTCTCATTAGGTAAGTCAGTAGCCCAACTAAAATCTTATTCTCCGAATACACGCGATTTAATGCAATTAGCCAGAGATGTGGCTCAGTCTATTTCCAAATCAATCCAAACACGACAATTCTTTATTGATGTGTCGGTACTCATTGTTAAAGATGTAAAATCAGGGATTCAACGAGTGACACGAAGTATTTTAAAAAGATTATTGGAGTCTCCTCCAGCCGGTTATAGAGTGGAGCCTGTTTATGCTTCTGAGAGCCATACTTATCGATACGCCCGTAACTTCACACTTAATTTATTAGCGTGTTCTGCTGAAAATTTTGAAGACACACCTATTGATGCAAATGCCGGAGATATTTTCTTAGGTTTGGATTTAAGCCCCAGTATTGTTCCTAAACACAAAGAATATCTGCTGAATTTGCATCGAAAGGGCGTTTCTATTCATTTTGTTATTTATGACTTACTCCCCATTCTAATGCCGGAAATGTTTACTCCTAAAACGGAGAAAATGCACCAAGCCTGGATGAACACGATTTCCATGTTCGATGGTGTATTATGTATCTCTAAAGCAGTGGCTGATAATGTGTGTGACTACTTAAAGAGTTTTAAATCAGAACACGCCCGTCCTTTCAAGATAGGCTATTTTCACCTGGGAGCGGATATTGAAAATTCATTGCCAACCCATGGGATCAATAGTCATGAAGAAAACCTACTTCAACAGTTAAAACAAGATCCAACCTTTATTATGGTTGGAACGGTTGAACCACGAAAAGGGCATCAACAAGTACTCAAGGCATTTGAATTACTCTGGTCGCAAGGGCATCGATTTAATTTAGTCATTGTGGGAAAGAAGGGATGGGAAGTCGATAATCTTGTCCGAAAATTGCGGACAAACCCGGAATTGTTTAAACATTTATTCTGGCTGGAACAGGTGAGTGATGAATATTTAGAAAAGCTATACGCCGTTTCTTCGTGTATGTTGGCTGCAAGCGAAGGGGAAGGATTTGGTTTGCCTTTAATTGAGGCAGCAAAATATAAACTTCCTATCATAGCCCGTGATCTTAAAGTATTTCGGGAAGTGGCAGGAAATCATGCTACCTATTTTAATTCCAATGCTCCCTCTGATCTGGCTGAGGCAATTCTATTTTGGGTGGGTAATTTCAAAGAAAAGACCCATATTTCATCGGAACACATGCCATGGCTAACTTGGGAACAAAGTACCCAACAACTTTTGGAGGTACTGTTCAATGGGCAGTGGTATACCCAATTAACACCAGAACAGTGTGAACCAGATTGGAATCAGTTTTCGATTAAGAAGGAAGAAGTACCAGAACAGGAGGAGCTATGCAACTAAATAATTCTCCTAAAATCGCAATGATTACTGGGATAACCGGCCAAGATGGCGCTTATCTGGCTGAGTTACTATTGGAAAAAAAATACATCGTCTATGGAGCTTATCGACGTGCTAGTGCAACTAATTTTTGGCGAATTAAAGAATTAGGTATCGATAAACATCCAAATTTACATTTAGTTGAATTCGATTTAACTGATCTGAGTTCAATTATAGGCTTGCTTAGGAAGAGCCAAGCGACAGAAGTTTATAACTTAGCAGCACAGAGTTTCGTCACTTCTTCTTTTGAACAACCTATTATGACTTCATCAATTACCGCGCTTGGTGCTTTAAATATTTTAGAAGCAATTCGGATAGTGAATCCGATGATTCGCTTTTACCAAGCAAGTACTTCGGAGATGTTTGGGAAAGTACAAACCGTACCGCAAACTGAATTAACTCCGTTTTATCCTCGTAGCCCTTATGGAGTTGCTAAATTATATGCTCATTGGATGACGGTTAATTATCGTGAAAGCTACAATTTGTTTGCCTGTAGTGGCATTTTGTTTAATCACGAATCGCCTCTGCGAGGCTGTGAATTTATTACACGAAAAATTACCAACGGTATTGCAAAAATCAGATTAGGAATGCTCGATGTCTTAGAAATAGGGAACTTAGATGCAAAGCGGGATTGGGGATTTGCAAGAGAGTATGTAGATGGGATGTGGCGTATGTTGCAAGCAGATGAGCCTGATACTTATGTATTAGCAACTCAGCGAACTGAAAGCGTGCGATATTTTGTAAACTTAGCGGCACAAGCGGCAAATTTTGATCTTGCATGGGAAGGAAGTGGTGCCCATGAAATAGCTATTGATCAACGAACCGGCAAGACCATAGTTCAAGTTAACCCTCAATTTTATCGGCCCGCTGAAGTGGATTTGCTCATTGGGGATGCTTCCAAAGCAAAAAAAAATTTAGGGTGGGAGTCTAAAATATCTTTAGAACATTTATGTCAAATGATGTTAGAAGCAGATCTGGAACGAAATAAGCGTGGGGTAACTTCATAATGAAGAAGGTTATGATTACCGGTTCTTCTGGGTTTACCGGGCACTATCTTTCTTTGGAACTGTTGCGTGCTGGAATGAATGTCATCGGTCTTTGCCAACGGTTACCGCTTCATCCGATTCCAGGAATGAATTATTTTTCATGCGATCTTTTAAATCAAGCTGAGCTGAGCAATATTATTAAAGAAATAGAGCCTACAGTGGTGGTTCATTTGGCAGCGATTTCTTTTATAGGACAGGATAATGCGGAAACAATGTATCGAACGAATATTATCGGTACTCGGAATCTATTAAAGGCTTTAACCCAATTATCAAAACCTCCAGAACAGATTTTTTTGGCCAGCAGTGGAAATATTTATGGCAATACAGAGCGCGAATTTATTGATGAAACGGCGCCCGCCGCTCCGATCAATGATTATTCAGTTAGTAAGTTATCTATGGAGCAGATGGCAAAACTTTGGATGAACGAGCTTCCCATTACGATCCTGCGTCCATTTAATTATACGGGAGTAGCGCAATCATCTCTATTTTTGGTACCCAAAGTAGTTACTCATTTTTCCCAGCGTGCCGATTTTTTGGAATTAGGTAATTTAGACATCGTGCGGGACTTTTCTGACGTTCGTGATGTTGTCCACGCATACCGACGACTTATAGAAGTAGGCGGAACTGCAAATGAAGTTGTTAATATTTGTACTGGTCAGGGATACTCGTTGCAGCAGTTACTTTCCATGCTGAGCAAATTAACAGGGCATACTCCGGAAATTGGCGTTAATCCTAGGTTTGTTCGCAGCAATGAGGTCAAGCATTTAGTAGGATGCAAACAAAAACTTGAGCAAATTATAGGTTTTTTTCCCCGTTTTAATTTAGAAGAAACCTTAAGTTGGATGTTAGAAGCAAACAGGTTCGCGCCATGTAAATGAGGGAAAAGTAGTCCACACAACCCACTTTATGCTTAATTTAAACACACTAAAAAGGTATAATATTGTCCCTAATTGAAAAGTTTTGGGAAAGTATTATGCCTTTTTTATCACGAGAAGAGTTTGTAAATATATGTACAGAAGCTATTTTGGAGACTAGAAGAAAAATAACAATCTGTAATCAAAAAAGTGGGTATATAAAATACCATCGCGAGATTAAAGAAAATAACTATTTTACTAAAAATGTTCGCGAACCTCTAACCTCTACCCAAGAAGATGAATACATGTACCGACATGATCTAATTGAGTATGTTAGTTTAGGAAATTGCCATGAGCTTGCAGATTATCTTCTGGTAGAGATTGGTAAAGAAATTGCCCGTAGAGGCGCAGTTGCAAAAATTCGTATTCTTAGCTCACTTAAATGTGATCATGTCTATTTAGAAATATTAGTGCAGTTAAAAGGTGAGAACAATCCTTCCACATGGGAGGTGGATGCTTGGGATCCCCGGATCATTGATATCAGTACTCGACCTGATGGTTCAATAAAAAATTATGAGTCGCTTACTTACGGATACTCTGCGGATCCCCATAATTCAGTCTATACCGATCAAATCAACTACAATCGTAGATACAGATTTTTTAACGAGATACCCAAGCCACTTCCTGGTAGGCCCCCCGCTGGAAGTGCGACACCGGAACGGGAAATATTGGAAAAGCATTCTAAATTGTATGATGATTACACTTTACAAGAGTCAATGGAGGCAGGAAAGTTTGACTCCTCTGGGGCCGTTCATTATTTACAACAGATTTCAGGCTGGCAACACTAATACAAAATTAGTTTAAAAACTTGAATAGCGCTTAGCCTGAGTAGTTAAACTCGGGCTGCGATTGCCCGATTATTGTTTCTCAATTAAATAAATAACTCCATTAAAATCATCAGAGAGATACAATTCGCTATCTTTGCCTTCGACTATATGAACCGGCCTACCTATCACTTTGCCTTCTTTAAGAAATCCGGTAATAAAGTCATTTTGAGTTATTATTCCATTTTCAAAACTAAGACTCACCACCTTATAACCGACTTTAATTGAACTATTCCACGAACCGTGAAGGGCAACTAATGCTTTTTTATAAAGTGGAGATTTAGGATTTTTTATAAATGTAATGCCTAAAGGTGCTTGGTGCGCGTCGAATTTGAATGCCGGCGGTTGAGATCCATTAATAATTTGTTCTTTTCCAATACCAAATTTGGGGTCGGGTACTCGATCTCCGTTTGCATAAGGCCATCCATAAAATTGATTTTCTTTAATAAGATTTAACTCATCAGGAGGGAAGTGATCCCCTAAATAATCACGTCCATTTTCAGTTGCATAAAGTCTTCCATCGATGGGTGACCAATCAAACCCAACCGCATTTCGCAGCCCCTTGGCATAAACAGTCAAATGATTCTCACCGGGTTTAAAACGCGCGATAGAAGCTCTTAAAGGATTTTTTTCAATGCACACATTGCACGAAGAACCAATCGATACATAGCCGTATCCATCCGGACCAAATTTAATAGTTCTTGTCCAATGTCCTCCATCATCGGGAATATTTGTTATTATTCGCTCATAAGACCCCAGAATACGTCCCTTTTGTACATCATATCTAACTCGGCCAATCGCATTTTCTTCTGCAATGTATAAGTAGTGATCCAATAAATCCATGCTGTGAGGCTTTCGCAAACCGGAGAGAAGCACGAGTTTTTGTTCCGGCTTTTTATAAGGTATTAGGATAAGTGTTCCTTTTGAGGGCTCGGTTACGAGTAAATCCCCTGAGCCGGTAACATACATAAATCTTGGTTTGTCGAGCCCTTGAATATAAGGCTTCAATATAAAATCATTCTTCAGATTAATATGCGTCGGAGGGTGTGATTTTAAAAAGGGTAGAGATTGCCCTACTAGCTCCGAAACCTCGATATTAAATCCAATAAATGGTTGAAATAAGTACAATAACTCCATACCCACTAAAATTAAAATCAGACCGTAAAACAGTTTTTTCATTTTGATATCCGGTTTAATTCAGTTTGATGATCGTTTGTAAATTGAAATTCTTGGAGTAGAGCACAAGACGTATTTTCTAATGGAAACATTATATAGGATTTAAAATTTTAAGCGACTGGCCTTCACTCTTTAAAGTAATAGTGAAATTTGGGCGAAAAGAAGTGCTTATATCCATTATCCTCTACAGATCTATAGAAAACTGCAGCTCATCATCTTCATCAACCTTTTGTGCAGCTTGTACTACATGTTTAGATTTTTTAGCTTTTGGGATGGATCCAATAGTATTTTCTAATTGTTCGATTTGTACTTGTAAAGTCATTTTATTCGCTAATAATTGTGTATGCTCCGTTTCCGAGCTCTGTAGTTGGTCCCTTTGTTTTGTATAAAAATCAGATTCTTTTTCTAGTCTTTCTTTGTCTGCTTTTAAACGCCTAACTTCTGTATTTAAAGAATTGCGCAAGTCATACTGAGTACATTTACTTTTTGCTTCCTCAATTAATTCTTTGCGTACAAAACGCAAGAAAAAACCTTTTATTTTACCAGGTTTTGCATCTGCTAAAAAACGGTCCAATGTCCCTGGTTCTGCTGAGAGAAGCTTGCCTATTGTTTCGTCATGTAGACTAATCTGTTCAGCATTACTTTGACATTGTTTTTGTAATCGTTCGATTTCTAAGTTAATCTTTTTCAGTTGGTCTACATCCTTCTGCAAATGATTAAGTTCTTTATCGATTTTGGGAAGTGAATGTTTAAATTCAAGAATAATATCAAATAAGTCCTCCTCGGTAAGTGCTTCTAAAATGGAAACATATAGATTATGATTTTCGCTGATTCGAGCTTTTTTTAATTCTTCAAAAGCCTCATAGCAGATTAGGCCAATATATTCATCCTCTAATGATAAGATTTCATTAATCGCTTCTTCGATTTTTTGACCATCATAGGTTGTTTTGCCTCTAAGGATAAGCCTGTAAATTGTCTCACTCATTGGAACCCATACAACATGGTTGCGTAGTATAATTTTAGTACAAATAAACTAATTATTGGTGCATTCGTTAATTATCTTACAAAAATTAGAATAAATGAGCTCGGATTTGAGTTATAACTTGCGATTCATAGAGTGAATTTGCCAAATCAATTTTATTTAAAGTTCGAATGTTATTTGCTTTCTCGTTATTTCAAAATATATTAAAAGAATGCCTAACTAATTAATGGTCATCAATGAAATTTATAATCAATAAAAAAAATAGTGGAGAAACTATCGTTCTGACCTTGGAACCCACAACAACCGTTAAAGAGCTGTTACTTATTCTTTATACTTACAGAAGTAAGATTTATGATCATTTTTCTTTTAAAGACTATCAAAAATTCATTTCAGTATATCAGTGTCTTTTATATGGGGATCGATTCAAAAATAAGTTACTTCCAAAGACCCATTTAGCGGATTATGGGTTTGAGGATCCATGTTATCTGACTTGGGAAGAGTTTACTGAGAATCGAAATCATACATCCGAGATGGAGCCCATAGGTAATAGAGCACTATTTTGGCAGGCTAATATAAAGCCAGATAAGCTCAGTATCGGAAAGGAGTCTTATTCGATCTCGCCGATGTCCACGATTCCTTAAGGAAGGAGAATTTCTTATTTTAAAAGGACATTATTTTAGATACCGCGCTTAAAGCGCGGTACGTCGATCGGTGTGGACGTCTTATCAAGAGATCAGACATCCTTTAGCGATTTGTGTTCCCGTATGAGCCCCATGTTCCTCTTTAGCTTCAAAGAAACTTAGAGCCCTAGACTTCGTTGACGGAGGATTGGAATTGATGGGAGTGGGGCTGGGCTCGGCATAACCAAAGGTATTTAATAGGGTAACCGTTGTATTCCCCGCAGTTTCTACCGTCTTTCCTGCATTTGTATCATTTGCTGCTGACATCACATCCTGGTGTTTAAAACGATATAAATTGGTTAAAACAATCGCAGATTCGAGTACCATCAAGGCAACACCCACTGCGGGATTAAGAGCAAAACCTATTGCCACAAACAATCCGGCTGCTACAAGTGTAATAATTGAGTTATAACTTAAACTTACGGATAAGTTCTGGACAATGTTTTGTTTGGTTTTTTCTGCGACGTCGAAGGCAGTCGCTATAGGAAATAATATACCTTGCTGAATTACAACCCCTGCATGTTGTTGGGTAATGCTATCTCCGATACTGGATTTTACCGCGATTCCAAGATCGGAATACGCAATCGCACTCACATCATTGGCCGCATCACCGACCATGGCTACTTTACAGCCTTTGCGTTTCAGCAGTTGTATATAACTTATTTTTGAGATTTCCGTTGGATTAGAGATCGCACCAACAGTATTGGCGCATACATTTTTTTCAGAAATACCTAATAATGCTGCGTATTTCAAGGCAGTGACTTTATCTGCACCCGTGCAAATATGCACTGTTTTACCTAAGCGTTGAAGTTGCTTTACAGTGGCAATAGCATCTTTACGCAAAGGGTCAGTTAAAGCAACTTGTCCAATTACGGATGTGCCCTGCACAATATAAATGCTACCATTTTCAGGATTATCATAAGGCTTATTAATAAGAGTAATTCCATTTGCTTTGAGCATATCCTCGTTACCAATCATGAAGGTTTCACCCTCAATAGTAGCTTTTATTCCTGAGTGGTGACTTTTATCAATGGATGTGATTTCTAACGACTCTGTAGCGATGTCTTGATTTTCTATATAAGACCTAATTATTTGTGCTGTAGGGTGATCGGATTTACTTTCCAATAATGCAACATGAGCTAATAATTTTCTATTAGAAATTCGCAGACGCTCTACTTCAATGTTTCCTTGAGTCAGGGTGCCATTTAAATCAAAAACAACAGTATCAATATCAGCAGCTGCTTGTAATGCTTTACCATTGTTAAAATGGATTCCGTTTTCAGATGCTTTTTTCATACCGATTTTAACTGCCATTGGCGTAATCAAGCTCAAAGCGCATGGGCATGCACTCACAAGAACTGAGATAACACATTGAATAGCCAAAACAGGATTAAAAACCGAACCGATGATGATGCCGGAGATAAGTGCAATTGTAAGCAGACCAGGAATAAAATATTTTAATAATTTATTCGCAAATTGTTCGAGAGGGGCTTTTTCAGCATTTGCTTGTTCAATATTTTTTGCAATTAGAGATAAGTAAGAATTTTGATATGTTTTGGTAACCCGCATTTCCAATGAAGGAATATGATCCGCCAAGCGCATCCCTGCTTTCACTTTATCGCCTGGATTAAATTCTTGTAGGTGCGGTGAACCATCGATGCGTGTAGTATAAAGCAGTGCTTTTGATGTTAATACTCCATCGACAGGAATAACCTCACCCTTTTTAAGGATAATAAGATCATTAGGGATTAAATTTTTGACGGAAATTTCTTTATCTGGATTACCTTTTAATAGAGTCATTTGAGACAAACAATCGCGGACATCTAATTTTTTGTTGATTTCATCAATTAAAGTATGTTCTATCCCTTCACCTAAATGCCAGAAACCTAAAACCAGCGGTGCTGCTTCGAACATCATAGGTAATCCAGGAATAAATAAGCTAGCGATAGATACCGCAACGATAGTCAAGGTGCTTATTGCATACAAAGTGGTCGTATCCCATTCCTTTGCAAGCAATGCATGCCATGCCGATTTGTAAACAGTATTTCCTAAATATAAGGTCATTAAGGTAGTAAGACCGGTGATGGCATAATAGGCAAGCATAGGGATATTAAAACTCCCAATTGCTAGAACGAGCATACCTAATCCCCAAAGCAACCCTAATCCAGCTTTTAACCAATGATTTTCATCCTCCTCAGAGCCGTGGTGATGGTGGGAGTGAGTATGAAGATGGCCATGGCCGTGCGAATGAGAATGACCCTGGGAATGATCATGAGAAAGATTATGAGAATGACCATGGCTATGATCACCAAAATGATCATCAGAATGACCGTGAGCATGATCACCATAATGATCATCAGAATGACCGTGAGTATGATCATCAAAATGGTCATCAGAATGACCGTGAGTATGATCATCAAAATGATCATCGGAATTGAAACGTTTTGTTTTTTTTCTGCTTTTTTTAATAGGAGAAGAGGGAGTGGGTTTGGAAATTAATGGGTCCATATGCATATCTTCTTGATAGTCAATAGTCTCCATTTCCATGATGTCACTTAAAATAATTCCCTCCTTTGATAAAAGCTGAGTCACGACGGTCTGTATCGTAATAGAATCGTTCACTTCACATAACAAACTGATGCCTTTATCTTCACTGGTTAAATCGATAGCAATACGTACGAACTTTAAGCTTAGTGCTGAGTGCAAAATCTGTTCGATTTTTGTGGAAGTGTTCTCCAGATTCAAAGATGACACGTTATTAGAAAGGCGGAATCTATAATTACAATACATTGGTTTCCTCCATTTAAAGGACAACATAAATGTTAAAGAGGAGCAACGCCCACTTCAGTTGTATATCAATATTCACTTCAGACCTGTTACGGAGATTACGTAATTTTGAAACGGGACAATCAAGTAATTTATTTCGTCAAACCGATAAAACAGCGTCTGGTATTTTATTACGAGGCATCCCAGCCCTCAGAAAGTGTTATATTGTAACATCGTCTTGCCAAAGAACAAGTCATATTAAATAATTTTTAAACCAGAGGAATTTAGCTAATATTCGGTGCCGGTGTTTGATAATTTTTCTGTAAAACAAGGACTGTGGTATAATGAATTAAGTGATTAAATTATAATATGATTGATGAAATACAATTTGTTGGACAAGGCTTATAAGCATTGCGTGCAGCATGGCTATCGGTTCACAGACCCGAGAGAGCGTGTCCTCAAGATTTTAATAGAAGAAAGAAAGCCTCTAGGGGCTTACGAAATCTTACAAAGACTCTCCACACAAATTGAAAATCCCAAACCACCTACAGTTTATCGAGCGATTCAGTTCTGGCATCAAGAGGGATTCATCCATTGTATTGATAGCCTCAAATCATATGTTGCTTGTTTGCACGGGCATCATGTAGGACAAGCTCAATTTTTAATTTGCAATCAATGTGATTTTGTCAAAGAATTAGAATGCATTATTGATTTCACATGCATTACAGAATTAGCAAACTCACTGCAATTTTCAATTATTAATTGCACAACAGAAATCAAAGGTTTATGCGTGCGTTGTAAACTGGCCAATCGAGAGGATTAGGCGCGGTTGATTGTAAAAAAACACGTATATTTTAGCTTATTGGTAATGGCTATTAATAAGCAAATCAATATTCGAGGCAAGTGGCTGCATCACCTTGTTACAAAAATATTCTCGTGACACCGTTTTTTCTACGAGTTCATGACTATGAGCAGGCTGTTGAAATAGCATCAAAAAACATCCGACTAATATTATATCTAAACGCATAAAAAACATATCAATTATCCAATAAAGAAATAAATTGACAACTAATTTACCATAAAAATGCAAAAAATGCACCTTTATTGTGCAATTTTTAAAGCTATTAGTCTTTTAGAGATGTTCTGGCTCATCATAAAGCCTTTGGTTGTTTTGGCCGATGTAGGATCTGTTGTAGATTTTGGGACTGGATTTATAGCTTTTTTATTAGGTTTCAGCTTGTGGCCTATTGTTACGGCCATTTCTTGATTGGCTACGCGACTGTTTATGTCAAGTGGGTTAATTAATTATTCTGTTATTGTGATCTAAATAGTGCTCAGTTAAAAACAAAAAGGCTAAAGTTTGTTACCGGAAACTACTGGCTAATGCGCACTGAAGATAATAGTGAACTGAGCGGCGATAGGTCATACCGGGCCGAGTGTCCAGGTTGCACTATTTTTTCGAGCCCAGATTAAGCAAATAAATATAACTTCTTCAATCTTCGGGCTTTTTAAATAGCAGGGGTATAAAACCTATGATTAGAGGATTTTGAGCCCGAATGGGTCAATTCACTAATTTGTTGTCTTAACTCACCAATGGTATTTTGTTGTTGCTCAATCACTTTTTGTTGTTTTTCTTCTTTTGCTTGCATTTGTTTAAATAAAATATAGGACACATAAATGGCGGTACGTTCTTTTGCTGTGAAACTTAACAATTTTTTTTCAGCTTCTTTATTTTCGGTTGATAATAATTCAAGCTCTTGTTCCTGCTCTGAATTTAGTTTGTTGAGAGCGGCATTTTTTTCCGATAGCTCAGCTACTAAAAGGGTATGCTGATGTTCGGTGCATATTTGTTCTGCAATGTCACTAATTCGAGCGTTGGATGTTTGGGTAGTGATGTTAAAACGTTTTAAAACACTATCGTTTAAAATATCCCCTGAATTGCATAGTTCACCGCCGAGATACCCGTCATTTTTTAACCCCGACAAAGCAATGGTCATTTCTTTGCTCTCTTCATCTTGGCTATAAGTCATTCTATAGGTTTTGTGTTTTGGAGTTTCCAAAAGTACTTTAAGATCAACAAGTACTTGAAAAATTTGATTTTTGTATTCTTCTAATTTGGTAGGCTCAAGGGAATTTTTTTGGTTAAGTAATGTATTTAGCGAAGTAATTTCATTCAAAATATAATATAAGAAAGGTCTTCGGCCGCTATCACTGCATTGCTTGATAAGCTCATTCAAGCGGATTTTAAAATGAACATCCTTATTTTGGATGATTTCTTTGGCACGAATGAGTGATTTTTCTCTGAGTAATTCTTCGTCAGTATCGGTGACTAATTTTTTTACTTTCGGTTGACTGTCATGATAGCGCACTATCACTGCAGTCAGAGAATAAATTAATTCTTCTAGTCTCGTCATGTAAAATTCCTTCTAAAGCTAAATCCATTAGTCTAAATGTGGAACTACATACAAACTTGATATTTCACTATATTGAATGTTTGCCTGAAGTGCAAGTACTCAAAATATAAAATCAGGTTGACGAATTCCCTATAATCTATCCAGACAAGACAGGATGGGATCCATCACTATTTTTTCTTCTTAAAATAAGTCCCATTCGCGTAAACATTATGACCAAAACCACAATCTGCATCGGAACCTTCTTGGTTAACAGATAACATACCAGGTTTGAGGAATGTTATCGTGATCATACATGAGCCATATTCAGAAGAAGAGTATACGGCCGTATCCCCTTTAATATTGGCCACACCCGAAAGCTCCCCGGTATTGGCTTGCAGCTCGCCATTTACCATATAAGGATAAATTAATTCGAAGGAAATATTAAGTTTGCCTCCTCCCAAAGCACGAACCGTCAAGGTATTGGAAATATCATTATGAGGGGCAGGAAATTTCATAATAAAGGTACCATTTACTTCTTCTTTAGAAACACTGTCTCTATGGGATTCGGAAAAACCCAATGCCGAATAAACAACAAACAGATTGAATAAAGTAATTTTTATAATCTTGTGATTCATAGTCGCCGCATCCTATTTTTATTAAGCAATCATTAAAGCCGTTCAAGTTTTTTTTCATGGTTCTTTGAAAGTCATTAATCCAGTTCATCAAGGTAAGTCTCTTTGGTGTACCGGACCGAAATAATTGCGATAACGACCCAAAATATAATGTACAACGCAGGAGCATATTTATTTCCGGTTAGCTCAACCAAGGTTAAGGAAACTAAGGGCATGGTTCCACCAAAAACTGCTTGGCCAATGTTATACCCAATAGATACGCCACTGGCGCGAATCGCGGTGGGGAACATCTCTGCAAGCATAGTAGGCACTGTAGCATTCAATGGTGCAAGTATGATTGCTAGCCCTATTTCTCCCACAAGGACATACCACCAGTTACCGCTCAAAAAAAGAATAAAAAGAGGATAAATAAAAATAAAAATACCAACAGCCCCTAATAAAAAAATAGGTTTCCTACCTAAGAAATCGGATAATAAGCCCATTATCGGAATTAATATCGTTAATACCAGTAGTGCTATAAAGTTTATAACCAGAGCATCTTTTAATAAAAATCCTTCAGATTTCACTAAAAAACTGGTTATATAAGCAATGAGTAAATAATTGCTCATTGCTAATATACTCGTAAAAATAATAGCTAATAATAATTTGCGCTGATGTACTATGACCACAAGCTTTGCGGGAAGTTCGGTGGTAGGTTTGGTGTGCAAAAAAGCCTCAGGCTCAACACTTGTATGACGCAAATAAATGCCTATTAATCCAAGGAGGGCACCCATTAAATAAGCGAAACGCCATCCCCAAGATCGCAGCGTATCCTCGGTCAATAAAACACTGAGTACAGAGGCCGTAAAAGAACCTAAAAAAATACCCAGAAAAGCAGTACTTAAAACTAAACTTCCGGCAAAACCACGTCGATGACCAGCCATATGTTCTATGAGAAAAGTAGTCGAACCGGGTAGTTCTCCTCCAACGGCAATTCCTTGTATTAATCTAAAAAAAACGAACAGCAACGGAGAGAGGATTCCCAAAGTATGAAAATCAGGGATTAAGGCGATACACGCTGTGGAACAGGTCATAATCGACACGGAGATAATCAACGTTTTTCTTCTACCGATATGATCTGCATAATGTCCTAATAATACCCCTCCTAATGGACGCATAAAAAAGCCTACCGAAAATACGCCAAAGGTGAGGAGAAGGGAAACAAAATAGACATCAGATGGAAAGAATATTTGTGCAAATAAGGGAGCAAAATTGGCATAAAGAAGAAAATCAAACCATTCTAAAGTATTTCCGTATAAACCAGCAAAAATACTTTTTTTCTTCGTTCGATCCATAATTGTATTTTTTATAGTTTCCCCTTACTTCTTTATAAACTATTTTACTTTAATTTGTCTCCATTTATTTCTTATTTCAAAAGGAACATGATTCGCTAGCCTGAAACACTGGGAGTTTGAACATCTTTTAATAAGAGTGTTTTAGACGGACTTTTTATTGAGCCTCGAAATAACGCGGGGGATTTCTCTTTAGCTTCTTGTTCTAAAAAAATAAACTCTTCTGAGTTAATCCAAAAAGGACTCCATGCCAATCTGCCTTTCGAAGTAATACGAGTTGCTTTTTCGGAATTAAGATCAAATGTCCATATTGCAAGTGGGGGTTCACTCCAATTGTTCCTATGAATGGTTTCATCCATATCTACATCCATAATGAGCATTGCTCCATTGGGAGCCGCGTGGATGTGCGAAGCACTACTCATGCTCGCGTGTGGAATAATGTCATTAATGCGCCATTTTTTTATTAGATTTCCTGCAAAGTCTCTCCAATAAATTGAATACAAATCATGGCTAAAAAAAGAAGTGTCATTTTCTGCCCATGTCGGACTGAATGCGTTTTGGGTATTTTTTATAAGGCGATACCCACTGCCATCAGCATTGATTAATGCCAGATGCCAATTGTTGTTTACAAAGGTATTAAATAATAGCTTTTGCCCATCAGGCGACCACACTGGATTAAAGTTGTTTGGAGAAGGGATATTCTTCAATAAGGTAACTTGATCCGTTTCAAGAGCGATGATTGCCAGGTAACGGTTTTCGAATTTGCGCTTATCCACTACATTATAGGCAATATATTTTCCATTTGGGGAAATTTCAGGGATGTATCCTTCTGTAATTTTTTTGATATTACTGCCATCTATATTAGCTGTCCAAATGGAACCATGACGTTCAAAAGCAATCATCGATTTAGCCTGACCCAAAGCGCAGTATATTAAGACCAATAAGAACAAAAAAATTCTCATAGGAGTATCCCTAAAAGGCTTATCCGAATAAATAGTTTGGAAGCATAGGATCGCATTCGTCATTCCCGCCTTAAGAATGACATACAAACTTTCTTAAATTAAAGTAATCAACGATGAGATATTTTGACCTGGCTCTGTATCAAGATCAAATTTCATTTTAATGCCAACCCCGATCGCTGGTACCGTATTCTTCACCAATACCACTATTTGATGAGCCAGAATTCGCACAGGCGCTTAGAGAAAGTATGGTCATTAACAAATAAAAAATCAGGGTAGCTCGTTGAAATAATTTATTGGTAATCATTTACTTTTCCATAACTATTCAATAATCATTCAATGAAATAGTCCATATTGTAATCTTGAGACAATCAAAAAACGAGTAGTTTTATTTCTCGCTTTTCTCGGAAAAAATAAAAATATCTGTATTCAATGTTAGCTTCTATTTTTACTTAAGACACTAATTTTAAAAATTTTTTTAAAACAGCACGGTGCTACGCAAGATAGTATTTGATGAAAAATAAACCAGCCTGAGTCATTGTACTATAATTTGATTATGTGTGTTTCATGTTGAGTACATTATGAAAAGCAAAATGAGTGTCGCAAAAGGTGATTCTGTTCAAAAACGTTCCAAACTCGAGCCCCCTTATGATGCGGGGGATTGCGGATATTATGCACTGTGTGTTGGTTTATTGCATCTTGGAATGCAAGCTAAAAGCAATGGGGTTCTGGCTGCAGAAATTAATAAGAGTAAGATTCTCACCACTATTTTTACTAATATGCCACAGGTAAATAGGATACTGGGCTCTAATAATGTTCAGACCCTCGAACATGTGTTAGAAGCGCTTAGTGCCCCCGGTTGGGATAGTCTTTCATTGCGGGAGTTATTGAGTGAATTTAGTAATGGGATACGTCGTTCGATGGTCGAGTCCGATTGGGGGACTGATTTTTTTAAAGCAATGCTTAAGGAAGGTGCATGGGTGATTGATAATCAAAAATGGATGGATTTACCCCCATTTAAACGTTTGAACGGAAAAATTTTAGATAGGATGGAGGAGCTTGCAAATGGCAAGAAAGTTGATGCAGAACAAGCAGGTGAATTAAGATTCCAGGCGACACTGGAAATCTTTAAAAATTTGAATGAGTCGGTATTAGAGGATATGGCAAAAGCAGTTATTAGAAAATATTATGGCCCCGGCTCCGAAAAAGCCTGGCTCGATGCGGATTTTCTAAAATATTGTTCGAAACAAATGTTTCCTGATGCCGACAATTTATTTTTTGATCCACGAAAAATTGAAATCACCAGTATAGGTCCCTCTTCAACCCACTGGTATATTGATGTTCCTAAAGATCAGATAACCGATTCTTTATTGACAAGTGTTAATTCAGGATCCAGTAAATGGCTAAAAGAAATTGAAGTATACCGGGTAAAAGAAAAAGTAGAACAAGATATTTCTTCCTTAATCCGGGAACATCATGAGCTACTTAAAGCACAAAAGAAAGCAATTTCCGAATTTAAAGTTACGGCTTCAGGGCTTTATGCAAAACATCTGGATTCTTCATTCTCAGAAGATTTAAAATTCGATCTTTCTGTATTAAGTTGTTTTGATAAAGACCCTCCGGATCAAGAAACTATAGATAAGGTTTTACTTATAATTATTTCACATGATGATACGAGTTTTCCAGCATATACCGAATTGTCTATGGCGCGGAAGTCAATTGTGGAGCTCAACCAAAAAATCAGCAAAGTTGAAAAGGAGCTTGAATTAAAAAAAGACAAAACCTCTGCTACTTCTCTTATTAGTGCAGGTATGTCTTTTAGAGGGCATAGAAAAACCTCGACTCATGATACATCCGAGGAACTTGAGGGTCGCGAAAAGCGTCCCAATAATAAAGGGTTGCCACCTTAATAGACTCTTTATTGATAAGGGAAGAAAATCGAGCCTTCAAAATCATTATTGATATTGATGTTCGTTGCGGGTGAAAAGAGGGAGCTATAACTTGATAAACTTACTTCAAGTTTGGTTCCCGGTAACACTATAGTAAGCCCCGAGTGATAACCTGACTTATAAATTGACATAAATTGTTTTGTGTACTCATCATTAGGGAGATTTACATACCAATGACTTTCACTTGGCCCGTTACTTGTGATATGAGCCCCATCCTTATCAAACATGAAGGAAGATGTGCCCAGTAAATCACCCACCAGAGTTTTGAGAAATTCACTGTCTACCCAGACTTTTGGTGCATCTCCCGTATAAAAATGAGTAATTACCTCTTGGGCCGCAGCACTCAATTCTTCATCGGCTAACGCATTACACACTTCGATTTGCGCTTGGAAAATAATGGCATACAATGAATCGTTATCTGATTTAAGGCTTTTTTCCCGAGTGGCTTTCTCATAGAGTTCATCTGATTTAGCTTCAATTTTTTTCATGATGCTTTTGAATGAAGCTAACTTTTCCCAAACTCGATTATCCTCAAGCCATAAACCGCTTTTAATTTCATTTTTTAGACGTTCATGTAACCAGGGGGAATTGGTATTCGCTTGTTTTAATTGTAGTGTGAAATTAGATAAAATTTCGTTAAAAGAAAGTTGCTCAAAACCATGTGCAGCCATTGCGTCCAGATAACTGAGTAAGCATTCATGATTGGTTTTAAACGACTTTACAAGACAGCCCTTAAGAGAATTTGGTTGTGCTTCCAAAATTTTGGTGAGCAGCTTACTGGAGTTAAGTGCGGACCTTATAGATTCATCTACTGCGGCTTTAAGCGCTAAATAAAAAATACCAATGACAACCACATGGTAACCACAATCTCCTGAATTCTGAGCAGGAGAAAATTTAACTTTATCTACTCTCTCAATCTCCGTTTTTTGTAGCATTATGGCCTGAACTAAAAAGATTAAAGATATTTAGTATATCACTTGAAATATATTTTCGACAAACTGGATTCATAAAAGTCTTTGGCCTGATAAATTTGTTAAATTATTCTTACAATTAACATCTGTTTATTGGCTAATTAGGGTGATAACATCTGCAACGATTAAGGATAAGCTAAGGAAAGTGATCCATGAAGGAAGGAGTCAATTCATTCATTTTTTTTATAGCCCTCATTGCAGGATTTGGAGGGTTTTTATTTGGATTTGATTCGAGTGTTATAGCGGATGTTAAAGATCAAGTTATTGCCCAATTATCTCTATCTGAGTGGCAATGGTCTCAAATAGTAAGCATCAGCATCCTGGGTTGTGTTCTTGGTATTCCTTTAAGTGGTTTCTTTGCTGACAGACTCAGTCGGCGTTTCTTACTCAAAACAGTGGCAATAGGCTTTATTTTGGGGACTGTTCTTTGTGCTCTCTCCGATGACTTCATCGTATTATTAGCAGGTCGATTCATCATTGGTATCTGTATCGGAATTGCTTCTTATATTGCTCCGTTGTTTATCGCAGAAATTGCTCCTCCAAATAAAAGAGGGGCTTTAGTGCTGATGAATGGTTTAACAATTACCTTTGGTCAAGCTATAGCCTATTTAATCGGTTATTTGCTTCATGATTATTCTACAAACAGTTGGCGGTTGTTATTTGGTATGGGGAGTATCCCCGCTTTGATTTTGTTTATTGGGATGTATTTTGTCCCCCATTCCCCGCGGTGGATTATGAAGAAACAGGGAGTAAACAAAACGTTACAGCTCTTAAAAAGAATCCGCCCTTCAGGTTATGACATTCAAAAAGAAATCGATGAAATACAGAGTAATTTAAAACAAAGTCACTCGGCGAATAATTTATTATTTAAAGCGCCCATTATTTTTGTACTTGCTGTGGGCGTTGCTTTAGGAGTTTTTCAACAATTTTCAGGAATTAATGCCGTAATGTATTACGGGCCGGTGATCTTTGAATCGGCAGGTTTTTATCCGGTGACTAATGCTATTCTGGCAACTTTTTGTATGGGGGCTGTTAATTTTTTATTTACGTTACTCACTTTATTTTATATTGATAAATTAGGTCGGCGTTTCTTATTATTAAGCGGGACGATGATCGCTACATTGAGTCTTTTTGTGGTTTGTTTATTATTTAATACACCATTACCGGGTCAAAAATTCTGGATATTGGGCGCTTTCTCTGTCTATGTAATAGGTTACTGCATTAGTGTTGGATCTTTATTTTGGGTGTTAATCTCCGAAATCTATCCTTTATCCGTCCGGGGTCTTGCGATGAGCATTGCGACTGTGGTGCAGTGGGCCGCTAACTTTGTAGTGTCTATATCCTTTTTGACGATTTATCAAAATTTAGGAGAAATGCTTACTTTTGCTTTATTCGGTTCATTATGCTTAGTAGCCTTTTTCTTTATTTATCATTTTGTACCTGAAACAACAGGAGTGTCTTTAGAAAAAATAGAAAAAAATTTGCGAGCAGGTAAAAAAATCAGAGACATTGGAAAGCCTATATCGGAAATAAAAACAAATGAATTGGAATTAGTGAGAGATTAAAAATGGATAATGAAAATCAGCAACGAAAATGTCGTATAGGAATCATTGGTGCGGGACGAATCGGTAAACTCCATGCAGAAAATATCAAAAATTATTTACCCCAATTTGAATTACAAGCCATCGCCGATCCATTTTTGAATAAAGCATGGGCCGATAAATTATCTATTGCGGGCCAATACGCTCATTTTGAGCAAGTATTGTTTCATCCTAATTTGGATGCGATTTTGATTGCCTCACCTTCAAATTTACATGTGGAGCAAATTAAAGCAGCAAGTGAAGCAGGCAAAGCGATATTTTGTGAAAAACCAATTGGGTTGAATGAAGAAGAAATTTTAGACGCCTTACAAACCGTACAAGCAAATAATACTTTATTACAGCTGGGGTTTAATCGACGTTTTGATCCTAGTTTTGCCCATTTACAAAAACAGGTAGAAGCCGGTGACATTGGAGCGATTCATCTAATTAAAATTACCTCCAGGGATCCTGCTTGTCCATCTAAGGAATATTGCGCTACTTCCGGCGGTATGTTTATGGATATGACCATTCATGATTTTGATATGGCCCGTTTTCTAACCCAATCCGAAGTGGTTGAGGTTTATGCAACAGGAGCAGTACTTATTAATCCTGATTTTGAGGCATTGGATGATGTGGATACAGCAATCATTCAAATGCGTTTTGCCAGTGGGGCTTTAGGAGTAATCGATAACAGTCGCCAGGCTGTGTATGGTTATGATCAGCGGATTGAAGTTTTCGGGAAAGAAGGAATGTTGCTGGCAAATAATCAATTGAAACATTCAGTGATGCATTTTACCAATACATTTACAGAACAAGCGAATCCAGAATATTTTTTCCTAGAGCGCTATCATCAGGCGTTTAAAGCAGAGTTAAGTTCATTTTATGTTGCGTGGCGAGATAGTCAACCCAGTCCAGTGTCAGGAAGGGATGGGCTTTATGCTTTACGCATAGCTCAAGCAGCGAAACAATCGCTCGTAACTAAATTACCTGTTTCTTTGAGTTGAGGCCGGCATGATACATCCATCATTCTATTTTGATGCAACCCGACCTGTAGATTTAATTTGTATGGGACGGGTGGCAGTTGATCTTTATGCCGAGCAAATTGGAGTTGCACTCAGTGAGGTCCAGAGTTTTAAAAAATACCTAGGCGGTTGCGCGGGAAATATCGCTGTAGGAGCGGCTCGTCTGGGTCTAAACTGCATGATGTTTTCGTGTATTGGCCAAGATGAAATGGGCCGTTTTTTAAAAAATGAACTTGAAAGTGAGGGCGTTAACACGAATCTATTGCAAGAGACGGCTCATCATTTGACGGGTCTTGTTTTGCTTGGAATTAAGCCGCCTCATGAATTTCCATTGATGTTTTATCGCACTGATTGTGCGGATATGCAAATTAAGTCGCACCAAATAAACCAAAATGTATTGCAGCAGGCAAAAGCCATTTTAATTACGGGCACGGGATTATCCACAAAAGATATGCTGCAAACTACGGAAGAAGTGACGCAACGTGCCCGACACGCCGAAACTGCAGTAGTTCTGGACTTGGATTATCGTCCGGTTCTTTGGGGATTGACCGCATTGGGCGATGGAGAAACGCGATATCTCCAAAGCCAAAACGTGAGTCAAACCTACCAACGAATTCTGCCTCTGTGTGATTTAATTGTGGGTACTGAAGAAGAAATTTGTATTGCTGGGGGATGCGATGAGGTTAAGAGCGCCTTAAGGAAAATAAGAGAGTTAACCCAAGCACCTGTAGTGATTAAACTAGGTGCAAAAGGGTGTGAAGTTAATTTTGCTCACAGTAGCCAGAATCTACCCACTAAACCGTTTCCAGTGGAAATACTTAACGTACTAGGCGCTGGGGATGGATTTATGGCCGGCCTTCTATCAGCTCTTTTACGAGGAAAATCCTGGGAGCTTGCTACTACTTTTGCAAATGCGAGTGGTGCTTTAGTCGTCACGCGACATGGTTGCGCCCCCGCCATTCCCTATAAAGATGAATTAGAATATTTTATACAACATTTTGATGAGCATCCCCAGATCTGGAACAGTACTCATTTAATGCAATTGCACCAAAAAAAGAAACTTCCTCAGGTGCTTATTAAAAATCCACTAGGGTTTATTAGAGGCTTCAATCCGATTGTTACTATAAATCCTTTATCAAATGACAATATGAATTTTAGCTCGCTTAAACTCGCTGCTGGAGAAAAATATTTCTTTAGTGAGCATTATGAGTTTGCTGCATTATTAATGACGGGACGCGTCGAGTTTTATTTTGCACATCAAAGTCAGCGTGTAGCCCGCTATGATTATTTTTCTCAAGAACCTATAGTCTTGCATTGCCCTTCCGGTCAAATAGCTGCTGTTGAAGCATTGACTGATTGTGAAATTCTATTGATTGAAACAGAGAATGATGCATCTTTTACTCCTTTATTATTTAATCAGGCCAATCTTTTGGAGTTGGATAATCGAGGAAAAGACCTATTAGACGATAGCTCGTATCGCATCGTAAGAACTGTATTTGATAAGCGCAATAGACCTGAATCTAATTTGGTTGTTGGCGAAATTATTACCTTCCAAGGACGCTGGTCAAGTTATCCTTCTCATTATCACGATCAGCCAGAAATCTACCATTATCGTTTTTCAGAACCGCAAGGTTATGCATTTGGTGAAAATGGGGATGAGGTGCTACGTATCGAAAATTATGACACCTATCGAATTATGAATGGGCAGACCCATGCTCATTGTGCAGCCCCGGGATATGCTCTTTATACCTTATGGTTTATACGTCATTTAAAAGATAATCCTTATACGACGCCAACCTTTATCAAAGAGCATGAATGGACGCGAACACATAAAGCAAATAATAGAGTATGGAAAAAAAACCTCGACTGAGGTTATGAGTAGACTTTGCAGCTAGGGTAAGGCGGTGCTTCAAGCCTGGAAAAATAATGTTTAATGGTGGGTTTCATGAAGATTAGATTGACAATGGCACAGGCATTATTGAGATTTTTGGCAAATCAATATGTGGTGTTGGATGGTAAATCATATCAGTTTGTTGCTGGGGTATTTGGAATTTTTGGGCATGGTAATGTGACTGGATTAGGAGAAGCCCTGGAATACGATAATTATGGTTTGATTTATTACCAGGGACATAACGAACAAGGAATGGCTCATGCCGCGACGGCTTATGCGAAACAAAAAAATAGATTAGGTATTTTTGCGTGCACCTCTTCAATAGGTCCGGGTGCGACCAATATGATTACTGCAGCGGCTACTGCAACAACTAATAGAATTCCATTATTGTTATTGCCCGGAGACATATTCAGTTGCAGACAACCGGATCCCGTATTACAACAACTTGAAGCGTCCCATGACTATACTTTATCGGTTAATGATTGTTTCAAACCGGTGAGTAAATATTGGGATCGTATTACCCGCCCAGAGCAATTGATGACGGCTGTTATCAATGCAATGAGGGTGCTCACTGATCCTGTCGAAACAGGGGCAGTCACTTTATGTTTACCGCAAGATGTGCAATCTGAAGCTTATGATTATGACGCTTCTTTTTTTGAAAAACGTTTTTGGCACATTGATAGAACACCGATCAGTGAACGTGCGCTTGAAGAAGCGACTCAGCTTATTCTTAAAGCCAAAAAGCCCTTCATTATTGCCGGAGGTGGAGTGCATTATTCCTTAGCAACCAATGTCTTGTCGCAATTTGCTGCGCATCATAAAATTCCCGTTGCTGAAACTCAAGCAGGGAAAAGTGCTTTGCCAGCAAGTCATTGCATGAATGTGGGGGGAGTCGGTGTTACGGGTTCTAAAGTTGCAAATTCGCTGGCCGCACAAGCCGATGTGATCTTAGTGATTGGCTCACGGTTGCAAGATTTTACTACTGCGTCTAAATGGGGTTTTAAAAACCAAGAGTGTCGAATTATTCATCTCAATGTTTCTCGTTTTGATGCAATCAAAATGAATGGTTTGATGTTGCAAGGGGATGCAAAGATAGGCTTAGAGCAATTAGGAAAAAAACTAGGAACCTACCAATCCCCCGAAGAATATCATCAGCAGGTGCAACATTATCAAAATGAATGGCAGCATGAATTAAAACGCGTCTGTACTTTGTCTCATCCTGTAGCGGAGGGGTTATCACAAGTAAAGGTGCTCAGTTTATTAAATGAGATGGTGACTGAAGAGGATGTCATAATCTGTGCCGCCGGCAGTTTACCCGGTGATTTACATCGACTTTGGAAATCCAAAAAGGCTAAAGATTACCATTTGGAATATGCATATTCTTGCATGGGTTACGAAGTCGCGGCCGGTCTAGGGGTGCGATTAGCTAAAGAAAATGCGCCGGGTGAGGTATACGTTTTGGTGGGCGATGGCAGCTTTGTGATGATGCATTCAGAATTGCTGACGAGCATTCAAGAAGGAAAAAAAATTACCATTGTCATTTTTGATAATCATGGTTTTCAATGCATTAGAAATTTACAGGAAAGTCAGGGTAGCCAAGGTTTTGGTAATGAGTTTCGATATCGAGAGGCTAACACCAATAAGTTATCGGGAGATTATTTACCCATAGACTTTTGTAAGTATGCTGAAGGACTAGGCGCTAAAGCTTTTTTTGTAGATTCTTATGATCAGTTAGCAGTTGCTATGCAGGCCGCACGCAATGAAAAACATTCTTCAGTGATAGTAGTGCCTATACTGCCTAAAACGATGAGTAATGGTTATCAAACTTGGTGGCGTGTTGCGGTTGCAGAAATATCCAATTCTGAAGAAGTGTCGAAAGCGCATCACAGGATGCAGGAACAATTAAAAAGAGTTAGAGAATATTAAGGATCAAGGTATGCACATTAAACTGGGAATAGCACCAATTAATTGGTGCAATGATGATGATCATGAGTTAGGCAAAGAAATTAGTTTTGGACAATGCATTAGCGAAATGACGGATGCGGGTTATATAGGTACGGAACTCGGTCATAAATATCCGCGTGAGGTATCTGTTTTAAAAAAAGCATTAGATGAGCATGGATTACACTTATCAAGCGCCTGGTTCAGTACTTTTTTTACTGAGTCAGAGCAGTATGAGCACACGTTATCGCGTTTTATGGAGCATTTGAGTTTTATGAAGGCTATGGGGGCCTCGTTTATCAATGTGTGCGAGTGCGGCCATTCAATTCAAGGAACGGGGCTGCCTATTTTAAGCCCCCACAAGCCTGAATTTAGTGAGACACAATGGGAAAAACTAATTCAAGGTTTGCATGCTATTGGCCGAATTGCTCATGATCACAATATGCGTCTTGCATACCACTATCATGCAGGGACTGGTGTTTTTTATGAACATGAAATTGATCATTTAATGGAAAACACAAGTCCTCAATTGATTTCATTATTGCTTGATACAGGCCATGCCGCTTTTGCTAATATTGATTCGCTTGATTTAATCCATAAACATCATGATCGTATAATGTATGTGCATTTAAAGGATATTCGTGCAGAAGTTCTTAACCGAGTTAAGAAGGAACATATGAACTTTATGGATGCTGTACGTGCTGGGGTATTTACTGTTCCTGGTGATGGTGGCATTGATTTTGCCTCTATCATTAAAGTGCTAAAAAAACATCACTATTCGGGTTGGATGATCGTGGAGGCGGAACAAGATCCGGCTAAAGCGCCCCCACTTGTGTACGCGCGAAAAGCGTACGAGTATCTGCAGCACCATATAAAGAACAAATAAAATTCAGGAACACAAGTTATTAAAGTAATGGCTCAGGGATTTATTTACACACAAATCCCTTTTCCGCCCTTTCATCAAACTCACTCACCAAGAGCGCGATTTTTTGTCCTAATTGATTTTTCCCCACGATTTTTTCAGAGGCTTTATAAAAATAAGACATGACACTATAACCTGAACCATTGTCCTCTTGGCGTCGTTGTATTTTTTGTTCTTCCATCTGCATGTTCTTTAGTAACGCCTTCATTAATTCTGAATAGCTGGTATCATCTTCCTTCACACGGGAACAGAGATCCTCTACGTTTTTAATGTATCTAAGGATCATTTGTTTTTTTGCATCAAAAATATCTCTATCCGCTTTATTGATCGCCATGTCAAACTCTCTTTCAAGAATATATTCATATAAAACAGCTGAAAATTGCAAAGCCCAGGGGACTCCTCTCGTGTTGCTAAATAACAATTTATCTTTCTCTTTAATGTCAGTGATGAGAGTAGGGCTGTTTTCAAAGAGATTGCGTAAGGCATTAATAAAATTGACGAGGCCGATATGAAAAAGACTTTCATAAAGATCAAGTGTGAATTCAGTCTTATTTTCTTTATTGTATTCTTTGACTGCAGCCTTAACCTCTTTCCGATGTAAGTGGATTTCTTTTAAGATCAGATCGAAATAGGCGAGATAATCATTATCCTTAACTTCTATTTCTTTTATTTTTTTGACTAAGCATTTAGCAAAATCATTTCTTTGAACCAATAACTCTGCTTCTTTGCCTTTATAAGTTTTCTCATCCGCTTGCGTTTGATAGGTTTCCAATATTTTTTGACAATAACGGTCTGTCATATCTTTAAAAATGCCCATTATCCCTCTCTTCTTTAGTTAGCCAGAAAAATCCTCAATTTTATTTGTTCTCGAGGACATCCATTCTTCCGTTCACAGCATTGTTTTCAAAACACGAATGTCAAATGATAGGCTGACAAAAAAGTTACATTTTTCGATAACAACAGCCTATGTTCTAAACGCGATATATTTGTCCTTATTATTAAGTAGTTTTACGAATACTTCATAACGAATTGTTCAATTTAAGCAGAAAACCAGTATTCAAAATGAAGCTATGAAAATAGTTAGGATAATCATAGTGCCTAATATTAACTCATTGTGAGTTACAGTAAAAGTTATTTTCTTGAGTAAAAAAAATCTCGTTTTGTTGTCGAAAATATTAGGGAAAATTCGAGATATTACAGGAATGTTATCGAGGGTTATACCGGAAGCTATTTTAAATTTTTTACAATTGAATTACTGTATTATTCAAAGGAGGGCTTAGTTATGGTTAAATTTTTTAAAGATAAAAAAAAGTCAGTCGATCCGCCAAATGAATATTATCCTGCCCTACATAAAGCACTAGAGGCAACCATGAGGGTGTGTGTTGCTAGTACTTCTGCACTATTAATTAATCCATTAACAGCAAAAATTTGTACCTACCGAATGGAGAAATAGGCAAGATCCGATCTTTTTTGTTTAAAGTGTCCCAATACATTGAAAATAGGGAGATTAATTTTCTTGATGCGCGAGCTTCCATAAAATATACCATGTCTGGATGTAGGGCTGGAAACTGTGAACACCAAGCATTCTATTTAGCTGCATTACTTCGAGACCAAAAAATTCCCGCATTTATTTATGATATCGAAGATATTAAACATACAGTGGTTATCACCAAAGATTTTTTGCTTGATCCCTGGATAGGTACGATTTTTCCCTTAACTGAAACAGACCTCTGCACATTTTACAATTCATCTCTTAATATGAATGCTTCATGGCTGAATCATTTATTAAGCAATAAAGAATTTCCTTACCAGGATCGATTGGACAAAAACACGCTATATTATTATTTTGCACCCCAAGAGAATGCAATCCATGTCTCGTGTTGCACTCTTTTTTAAAACCCAATAAATACAGGAATATAAAACCTAGTAGTGTTCCTCCTTATTAAAACAATTTAAACCCAAAATGTTCAACTATAATAAGATTATAAGTGAAGCGTAGAGCATCTGACGTTTTTTTAATCTGATGAAAAAAATAATGAATTTCCTTCAATATCGAAGACATTTCAGGTGTTCGCTTATTGAGAAATAAAGTTTTATTAGAGGATCACATGGGATTTTCACTATCTGAATTTTTAGATTATGATGCGAACGGGCAAGTCCAATTAAATGCATTCATCAATGGAAAAGAAGCCACTTCTTACCAAGATTATTTACTTGTTTTAGATAATGTTACGCAAATTTGTCAAAACGAAGAGGATGCTCCCTTATCCCCGGCGTACGTGAAGAATTTGGCTAAAGTTTTATTGGAAAAATTCCAAGAGCATCTTAGGGCAACGCAAAGCGATTGGTATGATAAAAATAATCCTCAAATCTACACCGTAGCAAAACAGTTGGAAGCCTTTGCTTTTCTAATAGGCGAACAAGAAGCAATGAAACAAATACGCGCAGAATTTCCCTTATTACAATCAGTAAAATGTGATTATGAAGTGTATAGCCATGAGAACTTTTTAACTAATTTAGATCCGCTTAAATTTAAGAATTTTGACCGTAATTTACTTGCATTGCAAATGATGATTAGGGTATTGGATCCCCGTTATATCAATCAGCGCGATGAGCAGGTCTGCGGTGTCAATGCTTTTGTACACAACATTGCTTTATTTAATCCATTAAACTACGTGAAAATAGTCTCGGAACTTGCCTCTAAAGGGGTGTGTGATCTTAAAGAATTTGCAGGCAAAGAAGGTGTATTGCGTATTGAAGTAACGGATGCGGTTGCAAATAAAAAAAGTGGCCAGGAAGATACGATTCGTGATGTAGATCATATTATTTTAAATGGGATACGCTCTTCGGAAAATTCAATTGTTCGCTATAGTGCAGAAGGTGCTGAGCTGGCCAAACAGTTGTTTGGTGTTACTACTCATCAGGAAATCAATCGTTGGATGAAACAAGCAGGTTATCACCAGGTGCAAAATATTCCTATTCATAATCGAGAAGCAATAAAACAATTACAATTACTCATCCAGGATGGCTATAGGGTTGGTTTTGCAGGTACCGGAAGCCTTGCTTCATATATTCTTGATCCAGAGGAAGGAGAGCCCCAGAGAAAAAACCTCATACAACGTTTTATGGATGGTCATTTTTTTATTATTAGAAATATTGAATATGATGAACAAAGTGATATGGTTAATGTTCGCATTTTGACGTGGGGAAGGGAACAATTCGCATCAATCCCGTTTGATGTATGGAAAAAAAATATAGGAGTTGTGGGCTCAGCGGTGGTTGGACAAGATCCCTATATGAATTTTATGTTCCATAGTCGAGCCCGAGAGATAGATGATTTACAGCGTAACACGTATTGTTCTCCTGAGGCATATTGTTTGTATGTAAAAAATATCATCGAAGACACCCCTGGATATGAAAAAATTAATAAGTTATTAAACCAGGCTTTTAAGCATTCCAATGGAATAACTTGGTATAAAGCAGCCAAGGAAATTCAAGATGCAATTGAGGGGTTACCTAAAGAAAAAGCGCTTATGGTTCCCTCAAAAATATCGATTATTCCAAGAGTTACGCCCGAGATTAAAATGGAGTTTGACCGGATTCATCACCTACATAGTCGTCCTCAGAAAATTACAGCTTTAGAACATCTTGGAACTCAAGATAATATTGAAGTTCAGCGGCAATTGATGCCCTTATATGCACAAAGCGGCCAATGGGAGAAGGTGAGGGGGCTTTTAGCCGATGTAGAAAGGTACAGTCGCACGGATCGAGAAATAATTTATGAGAGCTTGGAGTTAGGGTGTTGTTTAGTTCTCGGGGATGTAAAAATTCCAAAAGATATAGCGGAATTGATTGAAGGAAATGCTCAATTTAATTTTAAAGCAAAGGACTTAATTCGGGTACTCAGTGAGCTTACTGGGATTCCTAAAGGGGGGACTTTTACCTATGGAATTCGAAGCCGATTGTTAGAGGTGGTCAATAACAGACTTGAAGAAGAAGGAAAAGAAAAAGTTCAACATCTGAGTGAGGTTATTTTATATAAGAAGGATATTTATAATTTGGTGTGGTTACTCGATAAAGAAGTCCAAAGGGTCGACCCATCCCATAAAATCATGAGAAAAGATCAGCTTAAAAAATTTTGTAATGTACTGGTTGATAGAATTGAGAACAAAGATTTATTACAAGATGAGGTGGATTTGCACTTTGCTTCCAGCCTAAAACACAAACTACCTAGGGTTTTAAGAAAAATATCTGAGTTTTTTTTAAAAGTGGCTTCAATTTTTGATGATAATATTATTTCAAAGGGAGTTGAAAAGATTAAGAATTTTAAAGATGAAATGAATAATAATAGGGTAAATAAGCAGCCAGAACCATTGGATTCAAGCGTTATAGTCCAAAACACTATGCCAACTAAAACCGTGATTTAAACTGCCTATGTATGGATACAATTGTGTCCCCTTCGAATCCTAAGCTATTGTACATGCAAAGCTATAGCGAATAATGAGGCTTAGCCGATTTTGTTTCTATTTCTTCAGTGATCCGATTAAAAGTACTTAAAAAATGCTCCGGCAAGTTTAAGGATTGTAGCATTTCATTCATTTTTTGAAGATTAGGTACTATCTCATGAAGAGTTTGAGCATCAATTTCTGCATCGCTGTCCAGTTTCTCATAACGCTGAACGGCAATAAATAACTGAGTTATTTTCGGTGGTGCGTTCATTAATAAAATATGTAAGACCTCTTCATCATCCATCGACCCATTAGTTGAACTTTTCAATTGGTCGATGATTCTTCCCATTTTTTTGAGTTGGTAGGAAGGGATTTTACATAAGACAATTAGATTAGCGAAGGAATAAGTCATATAATTAAATTTTTCAAGTTGCAGAAACCGTTCGATTTCTTGATCTTCTTCGCTAAGCTCGTCTAGGGTATCGGCCTCTGTGACGTATCGTGCGATGGTTTCTAAATCAGATTGTGAATAACTTCGAGCTAAGCCAATGTAATAAAGATCTCGAATGGCCCTGCTACCCGGCTCGGTGCTGATATGGCCGGTTCTATTAAAGAGTCCATTTTCTTTGCGGAGCGAATTTTCACAAAGAGTTCCACCTTCAATGGTCCAATATTCCTCAGCCGAAGGACCATAACTGTACATGGAATTGGTAGGATATAATGTCTGAAGTAAGGGATCATCACTATATTTTGGTCCTTGGAAAAAAGGTCCAAAATTATGTCTCGCTTTGCCAGTAAGATTGTGCAGGGCATGAATAAGCTCATGACCCAATAAGATAAATGCTGGGCCAATATCCGTTAGTCCCTTGCCGGGTGAGGCATAGACTTCTAAATTCAAAGAAGAAACTTTATCGTTATAGCGATAATCTACTCCGACATTTACTCTTCGTGTACCAGGGCCACGAACGGTCTCTCTTTTAAAAATGGTTTTAAAATCTTGCTCAGGGGTTATTTTTTTTCTGGCATATTCCGGACTCGTTTCTGCGAGTCCTCCTGCGGCCATGGAACATTCAAAATTATTGCTGCGCGTTAGTATTAACTGAGCGTCTTTAGTTGTAAGTAAATAATTGAGTTTTACAATCAGTTTTATTCCTTCTGGTCTCGAGGCAAGTTGCATTAACAGAGAATTTATATAGTTGAATTCTTCGTTAGTTAGTGAATTATTTTTACGTAGGTTAGCAATAAGTTGATAAAAATTGGCGCGTACAACTTCTGCAGTTTCTTTTTCTTTCAATTCAGGAAGAATGTATTGTGGGTTTAAGGCAACCTCTTGTTCATTATGAATATAGAGCGCTGAATTTTCATATAAATTCTTAGCCAAATCATTATGGACAACTTGTAAACCTCTTAAAAGATTTTTTATCGCGAGAATTCGTTTAAAAAATATAATTTGAGCATCTTTTGTCGCTTGAGGGTTAAATTGTGCATATTCTGCTTCGATTGCCCTATACAATGTGTGGTTTAACTGATCTACATAAGCGGCTTGTTGCATTAGGTCAGGATTATTGTTTTGAGGAAATTCGCTTTGATGCTTAATACCCAGCTCTGATAATTGTTTAGAAATAACCTCAATGTTCTCTCTCATGATCTAAATAAGTTCATTTGGATTTAATAATAGTATAGACGATTATATTTTGACCAATTTGGCGGGAAGGATGAGCAATGCTCTTTTGAAAGAAATTCACGGTGAACAAAATTTTTTTATGAAACCAATATCTTAGGAACTACAATGATGAGCTTTTTATTATTGCTCTTGCGTTTGGATGTTCAATGTATTCTAAAACGATTCGTTTTTCGAAAAAGAATCAAAGGAGTCTTCGTGAGAGTCTCCTTTTGTCATGACAAGATGCTTATGAAAAGCTATTTAATGGAATACCTTGATCAGACTCTTCATCCTTATCGAACTTATCATCCTCTGCCGCATTTATACCGGTTAATTGTCTTTGGTGATAGGCAAGCATTAATCCATAAATACTATTCGATAGAGGTGTAGAAAACATACCTACTGCAGGTGCTTCAATCAACTCGATTCCATTTTCAGCAAGCTTTGCTTGTATATCAATTTTCGTTTCAGCAATTATCTTTGCAGCGTTTCTTAAGAGTTCAATTTTAAGTAAGGGGATTTGCTCTCTGTGAGTAGTTTCGAACTGATCGATTTCGGCTTTGATAAGACCCATAAATTCTTTCTTAATCTCCAATGTGCCATATAAAGTCGAATAGGTATATTGCTCTGCATAGAGCAGTCCGGAAAGGGTTTTAAGTAAGGTATGCCAGCTGCGATCATGCAGCATCCATAATATGGGGTTGTTAGGAAATTCTTTATAGCAATTCTCTAAATGAACAGCCCCAGACTCTAACAGGTCAATCAATTTCCTTTTAAGCAAGCTAATATCGTTCTCGAATTGAGTTAATCCTTCATGCACTTTATTCGCTCGAAGCAAGCTCTTGATTTCTTTTTGTATTGCTTTTACTTGTTTATATAACGAAATTAAATCGACGTCCTCATTAAGTTGTTGTTTCAGATAGTGCGCTGAATCAATGTAATTCGGGAGTTGTTCCGTTTTTATGCTTCGATGACTATAAATAGCAAAATAGATCTCACCAATTCCCAAGCCTACTCTGTAAGCACCCAAAGCATAAGCAAATTGACGCATAAAAGCTTGTGCTTCTGGAGTATATTTTTTTTCGGGTTTAAAAACATAGGTACCTTCTTGTTGGTGAAACTCTAACGGTAAGCCACTTCCTGAAACATGTTTATCAAAAGCTGCGACGAGACTTGGGTGTTCTGCTGAACCCATAATTTCTTCTGCAGTTCTCACTAATAAATCCTCGTCAATTAGACATTGTTCCATCCCTGCACGAACCATATTGAAACTAAAAACTTGTTCTTCTCCCTGAGCCACTTCGGTGAGTTTTTGTGTTCGTCCTTCATTAAAAAAATAGTTTTTTAATAACTCCCTTATTTTAAACATCGCCATCTTATAGTGATCAAGACGGGTAAAAATTGGTTGAATTACCTTGTTTATTTCTTGTCGGTGGAGTTCCAGTTTTCCTTCCATAATTTCTCCTACTCTATCCTTTATTGCTTTAATTTCTACAGTGCGCAAGGTTCAGTGTCAAGGTGTTTAATTTTTCCGAATTGATTGTGGATGGTTAAATAAAAAGACTACTCAAGAGGAACAATTTTCCTATTTGCACGCTGCTATACTTAAATTAATTCACTCAGCGAGTTTTTGTATGCAGGATGCCAAATTACCTTCTAACATTAAATCTTCTACTTGGTATGTTTCAGCAATGGAACATTTGGTTAAGGTCGTACAGGATTTATCTCAGGCAAATGATATTCAAGCGATCACCGAAATTGTACGCCATGCTGCCCGCGAACTTACGGGAGCAGATGGTGCAACATTTGTCCTAAGGGAGGACAACTGTTGTTACTATGTGGAGGAAAATGCGATCGGTCCATTATGGAAAGGTAAACGTTTTCCAATGGAAACCTGCATCAGTGGTTGGGTTATGCTGCATCAAGAATTAGCCGTCATTGAGGATATCTATTGTGATCCGCGAATTCCACAAGATGCATATCGACCTACATTTGTTAAGAGTTTGGCAATGGTCCCTATACGAAGAGAGGATCCGATAGGTGCTATTGGTAATTACTGGGCTAAAAAACGTCTACCCACGCCAGAAGAGCTCCATATTTTACAAGCACTAGCAGATACCACATCGGTTGCACTGAAAAATGCCCACCTTTACATTGATCTCAATAAACATATAGAAACCATACGCGAGCGGGAGGCGCATGCCCGAGCACAACGAGATACCCTCGAGATTTTTACTCGTGCGTTAGCACATGATCTAAGAGAACCTGCACGAACCATGAGTTCTTTCGTTGACGTTATTGCCCAAGAACAACCTCATTTTTCGGGTAGGGTCGCTGATTATTTTCAGCATATTTACAATGCCAGTAAACGTATGTTGACGCTTATCGATACCGTTTTTAATTACATGCAGCTTGATCAATTTAAAAAAGAATGTAGAGAAGAATGTGATATGAATGAGGTAATCGAAGAAGTTTCAAAAAACCTTGACTACCTCATTCGAGAAAAAAATGTGCATATTATTGCCGAAAAGGTTCCTCATGTAAGTGCAAATCGAACCCAAATGATCCAATTAATGCAAAATTTAATTAGCAATGCCATTTATTATAATGAAAATATTCCCGAAATTTCCATTTCGGCAATCCCCAAAAAACAATTTGTAGAGTTTCACGTATCGGATAATGGTTTAGGTATTGAGGCTAAAGACCATGAGCTCATTTTTCAGCCATTTAAACGCGCTACTTTTATAAGTAAGGGGTCTGGGTTAGGGTTAGCGATATGTTCCAAAATTTTAGAATTGCATGGTGGAACTATAACGTGTAAATCCAAACTTGAAGGAGGAACCATATTTTCCTTTACTCTCCCCTGTGCTCTAAAGATAAAGAGACGAAGAAAAGTAAAGAACATCTCAGCGAGCCCAGTTAATATACCTATTACTACCTTGGCTAATATTTTATTTGTAGATGATCTTAAAGAAGATCTAGAGTTCACTAAAATTATTTTAGAGCGCGCGCGTATAAAATTTAATCTATTTATAGCGCAAAGCGGCACAGATGCACTTAATCTATTACATGACCAATGCGCTCGCAATAATCCGATTGATTTGATATTTCTTGATATCAACTTGCCGGGGATGGATGGGTTCGAAATTTTGAAACAAATTCAAACGGATAAAGAGCTCAATAAAACGCCAGTCATAATGTGCACCGGATCAGATTATAGTAAAGACAGAGAAAAATCTGCCGCACTAGGAGCCGCAGGCTATCTAATCAAGCCAATTGAAAAAAAATCCTTGCATGACCTAATCGATACCCTAGCTGCAGTAAGATGTTGTCCAACAGATGAGGGGTACATTATTATTCGCAATGAGGTAATTGTTTCATGAAAACAAACTTAGAGTTTATGTTCTTTGTTGCCATAAAAATAACCTTCTCGAGTTTCTACCCACGATATGATCGTTATGCTCAAGGGATGGGTTAGGGCGTGTCTAATCTAAATGAGACCTTTTTAAACCTTGTCTATCCAAAATAAATCTGTAGTTTTTAATTACCAATAAGTCAAAAATTTGGTTTTATGTATGTTAATCAATTCTATTTCCATTATTTTCAACAAGATATTCTAAATAAGCTCTTGATGATCAAAAAGTGTATTGACTGGAAAATTTCTATTCGCAATAATGATTTTGTAATTATTTAGTCATTTTGATCTCAATTTGATGCACTCTGTTAATCTGCAAACCAGGAGAATATCATGCTGACAAGTTATCACCTTAGATTGCTTATAGAAAAATGTCGGGAAATAGGTGGGAGTGGACTCGATAGTGGTGTCACCGCTGCTATGCCACAACTTCAAATTGATATCTTAAAACCCCCACACGATTTTTTAGGTGCGCAAGGTAACCCCGCGATTTTTGTAAATAAAAATACTTACAAATTATTAGGACAACATCATAAGGATTGGATAATTAATCAAACTATTGCCTTAAAGATAAGCTTTTTAGAACAAAAAACAATTAATATTATCGGAGCAATTGTTCATGAAGCAGGTCATGCGTTTAATGTAGCTGCAAAAATTGCTAATTCGGAAGCCAATGCATATATCTATGAAATCGAAGTGCTGCGGAAGTTGTTTAAAATGAAAAGCCCTTTGCTATTTGGTTGTACTGCTCCTGACCTTCAAGCATTTTTTAAAGAGCGGCTACCTTTTTATACTAAAGAAATTTCTAATAAATACCTTGCAGACTTGGTTCGCTCAATAAAATACGAATTTAAACTTGAAGAAATGACACCTCCCACAAAACATCAAGAACACATTTCTGTTTTTGTAACCGGAATAACCTTATTTACTCAGAAACAAGGTAATAAAGAACGGGAAGTAACTTTGGGAAGAAAGGATAATTTTATCCAGTCGTTTTGAAATATCAAAATTAAGTGAATCGTATGGAGTTTGCTTTGTGCCGGGGCTTTTTAAATTATCCGGCATAAAGGCAACTGCATGAAAGATGCTGCACTCAAATAAACCAATAAGTATTGAACATTGGATTTACAACCAATGAGGATAATGGGTTCCATTGCAAAAGAATAATCCTAATCGATTAAGTTTAATAGAGATATATTTTTTAGTGGATGAGAATCCGTCTACACCAGCGCGCTAAGCATGATTTTCTAAATAAATAATAAAACGTCAGGAAAGTAAAACTTTTGAATCAATGAGTGCATTTAATATTTTCTTAAGGATTGCGCGATTATAATGCTGCCAATTTATGGGCTATTCATGCAGATAATCTCCAAATAGTAAAATATCTGAATGAGCGGAGGACTGATACAACTTAGGCAATCTTAAATCAATAAGCTGGAATTATGTTGAGATAGATTTTTTAAGTTATCAGTGTGCTCAAAACAATCCAATAATAAAAATAAGGATCTAAGGCAACCAAGTACGTGGCCGCTTACATTTTGATCAACTTTTTTTTCATAAACTTTCTTAATAAAAAATATCTACAGCGAATTGAATAAGATTTCTTGGGGCTAGAGATTATTCCCAACTTATTTCTCGATTTACGAAACAGACTTCGGCGTTTGCTGAGTTTCCATATTAAATTTTAAGTAGGTTTTCACATGAATAATAAACACGATCTGAATCAACAAGAGCAAATGGCTATGATAAGAGCAGAACGGGCTCAGCGATTTGCAGAACAAAAAGCAAAGAAAGAGGCCTCAGTGCTCTTGGGTCATTTAAATTCACTTAATGAATGTTTTCAACGCAATCCATTTCCCAAAGACAGCAGTGAGGATATTTATGCCTCAGCAGAACGTGCGAATAAATATCTAACTGCAGTTATCGAGTTACAACATCAAATCAATGGGTTAATTAATATATGGAGCAGTAGGGAATCCGATTTAAAACCTCTGGGTCAAGCAATGAGTGAACAATTGGGTACCACTGGAAAATCGTGTGATTTAGACGCTTCATTCGAACACGATTTCGTACAGTTTTTTAAATATGTCCTTTTGCTGCAAGACCATATAAATGAAGTAGTGTCGCATATTAATGATCGAAATGAAGAACGACGCAATCAGGATAAGAATATTATTGTTGAGGTCAAGATAATTCAGGAGCATTTGCAACATATCCTACTCCAGTTATCTGGAAAGCAATTCAATGATAGGGAGAAAAAAAAGAGCGAACCAGTAGTAACTGCACCAGTTCAATCAGTGGAGGCTGTTGAATTTGATGAGGATATAAATCAAGACAATCCTTTTTTTGCACTTCCTAATGAAATGATGATTTACATTTTAAGTCAAATCCCTCCACAGGATCTGCTTAATGTACGGCAAATGGCTAAATCAAAAACTGCATTAGTTGATGACACCCTTAAAATGATAACCCAACCACTTTATATCATCGGTTTTCTAAGTCAAGCCGACGGAATCACAGGCCATCAATTTACAGCGTTTTATCAGAAAACCCAAGCTTATCAAAAACTAAAGCGCAAAGTTCTTGCAAATAAAGCACTTACTGCCGAGGAAGCCATTTGTTATACGCTCACTCGAGATTGCAACGTCCTGCCCGCTAATTTAAAAGAAGCGATGCAGAAATTACCCTTAGATGAAGTCACCAAAAACCATCTTGAGCTGATTTTGACTGCCTCAGAGGAAATTCAGGCGATTGAGGCTCTGCGTGAACAATACACTCACTGGCCAATAGAGGCGCAGCGTACACATATGAAAGATGGTTGGGCTCACTTATTATCTCATTTGAAGTCATATCATCCGCATCAATTTGTTAATTTGTTGGCTGGAGCGGATTTTAGTGCTGGGCAATTCTCAGGCACTGACTTTTCTTATCTTAATCTTAGGGGCATAAAATTTATTGATGCCCAATTTAGAAATATGAATTTTAGAGGTGCCTATCTGGCAGGTGCAAACCTAAATGGAGTGCAATTGCACAGTGTAGATTTTACCGATGCAGAATTACGGGGCGTGCAGTTCCATAGAACGAATTTTGGGAATATGGATCTGTCTGCGCTGGATTTGGAAGGAATTGACTTTGAATGGGCCCATATCCGCGGTGCAAAATTATTACCTACGGACGCCCTAAATAGTCCACAACAATTGTATGCTGCGTTAACTCAATTTGCACAACGCATTGCAAAACATTCGGCTGGTAGCAAGCGTAAATTACAAGAGCACATGTTAGAGGAAATTGCGCAGCAACTTGAAACATCCGCGGAACACAGCTTAAAAGAAAAAATAGCCTTGTTAGATGTTGCTATAGCAGAGATTAATCCAGGTGAGATGATTGTCGGGGTATTCCCTTTCCAAAATGCATGCCAGCAATTAAAAGAAAAAATGACTTTTGCACACCCCAAGCAGGCCAGTATAGAGCATCCATTGAAAAAAGAGGCAAAGGAGATTCTTGAACGGATTTTCACTATTCTTAATGGAACTAAACGGGGTGCCGCAGAAGCCTTGGCAACGAATCAAATCCCAGAAAAAATTAATATGGATGCCTACAGAACCCAATACAGGTTATTAATGGGATGTATTAAACAATACCCTGAATTAAACACGAGTTTTAAAGTTGTTCAAGCACTAGGGGTAACCCCTGAAATTTGGCATCTGTTATTTATTACATGCCCTTCTATCATGTTGCTCCCCTATGATCTACCACCAATTTTAGCAGGTTATCACTGTGAAACGCTGAAGATTAAAGAAGGAGAAAAGTATTATGCAAGTCAGGTTTTTAATGGTCATCAATTTGATATTCGCAGTTTGCAAAAAATAAAATTAACCGAATTAGACCAATATCTGTATGAAGCAGAAGATTTTGCCATCTACGAAGGCCAAGGACGTAGTAAAGTGCATGTCAAATTGGGTGATTTGTTTATTACCTTTTGTCCAGGTGGTAAGGGAAGTGTTTTTTCAAATGTTGAGATTATAGATTTTGTTAATCGGAAGTTAAAACCGGCGTTCTCTCTTGATTTAGAGCGTTATGGAAACATACCTTTTGAGGCATTTATGCCACTTGATCCTTTTGTTAATTATTCTGCAACAGCGGTAGGTAATCATTGGACAGTTGATGATATAAGGAATCTACAAGAAGCATTCACATTTAAAAAACAAGTAATAGAACGGATTTTTACCTCTGAAAAAATGCACCGTCATCATAAGTTTTATCCGATTTTTGAACAATATGAAGCTCAAGAAAAGAGTCAATTTGCTAGGTTGCCTCGAGAATTAGTCGATGTAGTTTGTGCTTACGTTCATGGGAACACATTGAAACAACACCAGCACATTTCACCTCTAGCTGAAGTCAACGAATTACATGAATTGTTTTCCAGAGAACATCTTCATTCCATGCCTGTCAAATCACTTCCTAAGCGAGCTGTACCCTCCACCCCTATACAAGAGAAGGAGAAGGAAAAAGGCAAAGAGAAAGAGGTTATTAGGGGGGAGAATACACAACCCAAATCTACAAAACTTGCTGTATCAAAGGGTCCAGGATTGTTTACATCTCCTGCAAAGGTAATTGCACAGGAACCGGCTAGGCCTGATGTTCCTCCCAAAAGAAATATTTCAGAACAAAACAAAGTATCTGTTGCAACACCAAAGAACGCCGCGGTGAGTTCGGTCCCAACATCGATACATACTGTCCCTGGGTCGCAAGATCACAGATTATTAACAGCTCCGAAAGAAATCCCTCAGCAACGCTTCGCACCTGATGCATCTTTAAAAAGGAATATTCCAGAGCACAACTCAAAAATCCCTGTTCCGGTACCACAAAACGTATTAAAAAGGCCGGTCCAGGCAGGGCAACATGCACCATCTAAAGGTCCAGGATTGTTTGCAGCTCCGAAAGAAGTTCCGCATCAGCGCTCTCTGCCCGTATCTCCAACAGAGCAAAACTCTGTGATCTCGGTCGCTGTACCTAAGAATGCGGCAAAGAAACCCGATCAAGCAGGCACACTTGCTGGTACTTCTCAAGAAAGCAGAAATTTATCGAAACAAACGGTCCAAAATCAGCCAAGGATGTTTCCTGCTGTAGTCGATAGAGCACAGCGATCCGCTCAAAATGAAACGCAAGGTCCTAGCAAAAAAACACTTCCTAAACCGATCGCAGTGGATGTAACCACTTCTGGAAATTGTTTGATTTCATAAACTCTCACCTATGTCGCCAATTGTATTTGTAGGATTTTTGTCTACAGGTATGGTTGGCGAGTAGTAGGATCATTGAGCATACTTTATAAATTAACTGAGTCTTTTATCCATTTTTTAGTAAGGGTTTCCTATGAAGCACAACAGGATGTGTATCAAAAAAGGGCTAATATTACCACAAAGGAAAGTAATGAAAAAAAATTACACAAATGCACCCGTAATCTAATTGATCCGTACGAAAAAATAGAACGACTAACTAACAGGTTGCTAGTAGCTGGTTAAATGAATACGATTAAGCTATGATTTATTCTTAAGGAGAAGGTTTTGCAGGATAGGAGTTCATTTTTAATGAAACGTCTGAGTTTATCATTGCTACTGATTCTGGTTGGCTTCGGTGTGGCGTCTGCCGCGCAAAAGACAGTTGTCTGTCATATGCAAGGAATAGAAGATGCTCTCTCTTTTTTAGCCCCTAATAAAATCGGAGATTTACCCAAAATTGATTTTGATTATCCAGTGAATGTCACCCGATTCAGCCTGCGAACTGATAATTTACTGCTTGTCGCTATGGATCAGGATGAGAAAGATCGCCCACGGATTTTCTTTTCAGCACAATTTAATAAACAAAACAAAGCTTATATTGGCCAATTTATGACGGATTCTGGCGGCAATGAACTGCAACTGGATAATGGTCCGCTTTCCTGTACCTTAAAATAAATTAGGGGTTCATAGGCGGGCTCGCTAAGGTTCAAGCAAACGATTTAGTGCTTCGATTTCATCGAGAATCTTTAGAAATTTTTCTCCAAATGGGGTAACAAAATACTCAACCCTGGGGGGGAGTTCGTGGAACGTTGTTTTGCCAAGGATACCAAATTCAAGATTTTTTCTAAGGCATTGATTTAAAACCTTAGTGGTGAGACCTTCAACACAGCGAACCATTTCCCCGGGACGATTGATTCCATCTCGCAAAAGAGAATAAATGGTAAGAGACCACTTGCAACCGTAAATTGTCTCAACCATATTTGCTGTTTTTAAAGGTTTTTTTTCTTTCAACGTGTTCTTCAAGTAATTCAATAAAGTATACCAATAAGTACCTACTGTACCACTAAGTACCTACTTTTTTTAGGATTATATATCTCCCATACTCCGCGGAACAGATTTTTATTAACTAAAAGGTGAAGGACATGGTACATCATAATTTAGCCCTTATTATAGGTGGTTCTAGTGGTATGGGATTGGAAACAGCAAAAAAGCTTGCCGCAAGTAGTGATCTTGATTTACTCATCACGGGAAGGGATGAGCACAAGTTGCACCATGCTGCCAATCAAATAAGACGGATGGGAGTTAAAGTCGAAGAGTTCGTTATTGATCTTTATGATAAGGCGCGGGTTGCACAATTGGTTATGAACATAAAAAATGAGACGCGCAAAATAAAATATCTCATTAATGCGGCGGGATATTTTAAACCCATAAGTTTTTTAGACCACAAAGAAGAGGATTATGATCTACAAGTAAACCTCAACAAAGCATTTTTCTTTATTACGCAGGCCGTTGCAAAAAAAATGAAACAAGAGGGCGGCGGGGCAATCGTTAACATTGGATCCATGTGGGCAAATCAAGCCATCAAGGCTACTCCCTCCTCAGCCTATTCGATGCAAAAAGCAGGTCTTCATTCACTAACCCAGCATTTAGCTATGGAGCTGGCAGAGTACAATATCCGAGTGAATGCCGTAGCACCTGCAGTGGTCGTAACACCTATTTATAAGTCTTTCATTGCTGAAGATCAAATTGAAGTCTCGCTGCAAGATTTTAATAGCTTTCACCCTATTGGTAGAATAGGGAAGGCCACCGATGTTGCAAACACTATTGAATTCCTGCTATCCGATAAATCCAGCTGGATCACTGGGGAAATTGTTAATGTTGATGGTGGGGTTATGGCGGGAAGAAATTAACGAATAAGTAGGCTTCCCTCCCGAAGTCCAGAAAAAGGAGGGAAACATTCTTCTCCCACTGGAGCAGGAGAATTCTTTGGGTATCGATTTCATCTTGCTCTTATTTAGGATGATATCGTTTAAAAAATTGAAGCATTTCATAAAAGACATAGGGCCCTGCATCTCGATGGTCAAGTGTGTCACTTACTGAATGAATAAATACATTACGCCCCGTTTTTCTAAACTGTTCATAGGCTATTTCTGCTCCATGATAAGGAACATCCCGATCCCCCTTTGTGCCCACGAGCAATAAAGGTGCGGATGGGGAAAAACTATAATGATTGAAATAGTTCTTCAAGGTTTCAGAATTGTTTTCAGTATGATTTAAAATGGCCTCAAAAAATTCGGTTTGAAAAATTAATGCGGGATTTTGCGGCAAAGCATTAATTATTTCTTTAGTAGAATGATGTCCATCAAAAAGCTCTGGGATCATACTGTTATAAGGAAAAACAAATAGCTGATTTAAATCAGCCCAATAGTTTTTATAGGTTTGTAGTGAATAGAAAAAATAGGCTAAATATGCGGTTGCTCGAGGCCCCGGATCGCGCATAATAAATTGCATTGTTTCATTCCAGTCATAAGGGGCCGAACCTAAAGCAACTGCAGTAATTGGGATATCAGGATACTGGGTGGCAAGGGATTCAAACAGTACTAAAGAAGAAAATCCGCCCTCTGAGTAGCCACCAATATACAGCTGGTCATTGAGATCAATCTTTATTATTTTAGTAAGCTCCTTGGCAGCTAATAGCATATTTATACTGCAACTGGCCAGGGTTTCATATTGTACATAAGGATGAAGTGCTAACTCATTGTCTCCGAAACCCAGGTAATCTGGCATAACGGTCAGATAACCGCCATGACTGGAAAATAGAGCCGGATATATTGCATCCCCTTCCTTCATCCTCGAAGGTACGTCCTCATGATTAAAACGTGTTCCATGCTGATAGCTGACGATTCCCAGAGTACCGGCTACACTGGGTACAGCAACCAAACCAGAAGCGGTAGTGATAGAACCATTCGGGGCGGGAGTTTTGTAGTTGATTTTATAAAGAGTTACATCGTATTTGGCTTCAAGTACATTAAGCGGCGGCGATTTTTTTAATGCCATTTGCGCCATCTCTTTAGAAAACTCGCCTAAATAAGTGTAACTCACAAGAATTTTTTGCTCATTTTCTTGTGATTGGCTATAGGAGTTGATACTTAAAAACAAATATAAGAAGAAGAAAATTATTTTTTTAATAGGGGTCATTGCGATTTCGTTCCGAATTATATTTAAAATGAAAAAAGACCAATACATTAAGCATATTTTATAACTCAGATTCAACGTTTTTCTGCAATGTGTCAATTAAACTGTTTTCCACACCTTCTTTTAGACTCCCTCCTTATTTTAAACGAAAACTGAATAGGTCATACCTTTAGCTAAAAAATTGGCTGATGCATATATAAATCTCTTTAATAAAGGTTAAAATTGGGACATTTTAAATCGGCCAAGTCGTATAGATAAAACAGGATGTAAAAAAAATGAAAACAAAAAAAATACAAAATTTAATTTCTACGGAAGTAGATCAAGAGGTGCTCTTCAAAAAGTTAGATTTATGGTTTAGTAAAAAGCCACAATTAATCGAAGAAACGTACATTTTTGAACGCAACATTTTTCATCTTTTAGTATTAAAAAACAAAGCGAAGGTTCTTGATAAATTGTTATCCGATGAACATCGAAAAGAAGTTGCGCAAAAATCGGATCGGTTAGGGAACACCATTTTACATTTTGCTGTTAGGAATGGAGAAGGAAATCAAGATGTCTTGAATATTGTGCTTAAGCATTTCCCTGAAATGGTAAACAGTCAAAATAGCAGTGGAAATACCCCTTTTCATGATGCGGTTCTTTTCAATCAGCTTTGGGCGGTCCATATTTTTCTTAATCATAAGCAAACGAAGCGTTCAATAAAAAATGGGAATATGAAAACAGCCCCGGAATTGGCTGTTGAAAATCCTGCACTAAGACAGGCAATACTTAATATTGACTTATCAAAAATTCAACTACTCGATTTACGTAAGCGTCCGAGTAGTGCTGATTCTAGTTCTCTTGATAGTTTTCATGAATCATTTCCTTTGATGTCTTCCAGGAGTGCTTCCTCGGATAGTTTATCTTCTCCGGATAGTGGCGGCTCTTCCAGTCCCTTATATAAATTACAAGAAATCAACTTACGGACACTCAATTTTGGGTTAATGGAAGAGCAAGGGAGCACAGAGGTTTTTTCTAGGAAAGCTGCAGAACCTTATTCTTTAACACCTTATTTCAAGGATTTACTGGCGGCATATCAAGCAAAAGACTCTTCTTTTCAAGAATTATTCGAACGAGTGTGTAAGCTATTTTGTAAATATCATTTAAGTGATGATCTCGATTTAACTGAGTTTTCAGCTGATACCGTTCAAGAGGTCTTTCTGAAGCTTCTTTCTTCTTCGTATTCGGCTGTAAACACGCAATATAAACAAATTCAAAACAGAAATTGCAAATTATTCAAAGATTTTTCTTCTTTGTTACTTAACAATAATTTAATGCTCCCTAAGCAAAAAGAAATAGAGGTTTCCGAAGAAGAATCGCTTGTTAACTCCCTCATATTATTAACAGCCTGCAAGGAGACACCGGAGTCAATACGCGAATTTGACTTTGAACGAATCGCCCATAGAACTTTAGGTTTGTTAAGTACTTATGATTTAGTAACCATTCTTATTAACTTAAGACGATTATATAAGGATCTCGATTATCATCAAAAGCTAGTAGCCAATTATGTTGTTTGGCAATTATTTTCCTATCAATGTATTGAAGGACTTAGGTCTAATTCCTTAGTTTTTTTACAAATGAAATTCTTTTTCAAATGTAATGTTGATGAGGAAATAGGCTTAGGTTTGTTGGGGTTACACATAAACTCTCTTTTTGAAGCATTGATCGAAAGTAATTTGGATGTGTTCAAGGATCCGGCATTAATTAATTACCAAATAATCACCAACTGGCTGACAGAATGTGACATCTCACAAGATTCTTTTGATCAGCTCGTGGATCGAGCATTAGACTTAAAAAAAGGCGAACGAGAGCATGAGTTAAAACTAATTGCTCAAGAAATGCGTCTTCTTACGATAAGTTTCTACCAAAAAGTTCTTATAAAAGAATTCGGAAACGATTGGACCAAAGGAGAAAATAAAAATAATGTGCCGCATATTAATGAGTTAACTGAATTTTTTAATAAGTTAAGCTCCTATTTTGTAAAAAAAATATTAAGCCAGCCCCAGGATAATATTAAAAACTCTTTACAATTCATGCTGGAATTGGCTCATGAACTTTGTCTTTTAGATGGTGAAAAATACCCTGATTTAAATAATCTAATGTTAATTTGCAGCGTATTGAATAATTCTAATATTTTACGCCTGTCCAATTCATTTGAACTTTTGTCAACTAAAGAAAGAAGAGCCCTTGCTGAATTAGAGCAAATGCTTAGTAAGGAATCGAATTCAAAATGGATGCGTGAAGTCTATCGGCTTTATCGAACTACCCTGCCGTTTTTAGGTATGATTTTGACTGATGTTACCTTTGCTCGTGATGGAAATCCTTATCCTTTGGGCCGGTTTGAAACCGTGGGCGCAATCTTAATGCGAATACTTGAACTTAAGACTTTATTAAACAATAAATACAGCCGTAATATTACGGATCTGATAGTTTTTATAAATAATAATCCTGAAGCCAGTGAGGACGATTTATATTTGGCTTCTCTTAGAATTCGACCAAGAAAGTCAGATGTGATTAATCTTGATGACTCAAGTAAAGATTGTCAGTCCATTCTGGAGGAGCTGAACAAGAATTTTTTAAACGATAATTTGCTTCCATCCGTTTTTTTTAAAGGGCAACTTCATCCCCCGATTCAATTGGCAAATCGTTTAATCTCCTATTTCAGTACCCATATAAAAAATTTGTGTAAAGCGGTTAAGGAATTGAACGAATTGGGGGAACTTTCCACCGAGCAGCTTAAATTAAAAGAAGAACATGGAAAATTGGACCAGTTGATTGAGCAGCTTGGAAAAACGGTTGAACGGATCATTGAAGTAAACAGAACCTTCTATGTCAAACAAAAACTCATGGGACCCCTCAGTCCAGAATTTTATCAGGCTAAAATAAAGGGCTTAATGCAGCATACGGGATCGTCTGATCAACCTACTCTTAAGAAAGCACGAAGATCTTCCTGGCGCCAAGTCAGTTCTTTAGTACATAAGAAAATGTTTTTCTCAACTGAAGCCAGGTCTCTGACTGCTGGTGGAGAATCTCATCCGGAGGAACGTCTTGAGCGATCTGTTGGGGAACCAGAGGCTATGGGAAATCAATTGGAACCGGTTGAACGGGAAAACAATGCATTACACAGTTAAACAAAGATAAAAAAAACAGTCGACAATGAAGCCCGATAGGCACTAACAATTTAAATAAATCGGGCTTGTTAACTTTATGCATATTGAATTAGGATTTCTATTCAATTTATTAAAAGGAATTATTATGAAAACAGCATTGGTATCTGGATTTGCTCGTTCATTTATATCCGGTTGGCCCATCGCAGATGCAACAATTACAGTTCTTGAAAATGAGCAATTAGCATTAAAAACTGACTCTTCAGGAAGATTTGGCCCCTTTGAATGGCCGGTTGGAGATCCGATCACCTTAGTTTTTGAGAAACCTGGATCTTTTTGGACTGGATATAAAACCATACAAACAGCAACTCTAATCGTTCCCCCAGAAGGAATAAATAATGAGAATTTTTTAAAAAATATTTCCTTCCAAGTGCCTTCAAACATGGCTTATCAATTCCTATCTTACGCAATGTGGAAAACTGAAGATCCGCACGCATGCCAAATCGCTGCAACAGTTACCCCACCCAATACCACGATGGATGATATCCCGCAAGGAGTGGAAGGAGTAACCGTTACTCTAACGCCAAAAGTTAATGCAGAAACCTTTTATTTTGGTATTTTTCCTATAGTTCACAAAACAAATCCATTTATTCACAAATTGAAATCGACTTCACTAGATGGCGGAGTTGCGTTCATCAATGTCCCACCCGGTGATTACGTAATGGAAGCCAAAAAGGACAATATTCCTTTTTCTAAAGTAGCAATCAAAGCACGTAAAGGAATGATTGTGAATGCAAGCCCGCCATACGGTCCCACAATGCTTCAAGAACCTAAGGAAGAAGTAGAAAAAAAATCAAATCATTTTGTTTTTTTTAAACCTGCATTGGCTCTAGGATTAACTACGGTGAGTGCACTTGCGGCAACTACGGGGCTCAGCAAGTCTGCACCATAAAAATCGCAATGAAGTACACTATAATGTAATTATTCAAAATCCAGCAGAACCCTTGGATTTAATGAATCTTATAGATTAGGGAAAAACAGAAATGAACATGACTGCAATAACAATGGAAAAAACAGTGCGAAGAGTTTTTGATGAGATGTGGAACCAGCAAAAGGCAGCCTTAGCAGATGAACTCTTTTCAGCAAAGACCTTAATTCATTTTAGTTATGATCAAGCGGCGAATTTGCAAGAATTTAAGGAAGCATTACTTCAATGGTTCCATGCTTTTCCAGATCTGATGCATTCCATTGATGATTTAATAGTGAGTGAAGATAAAGTTGTGGCTCGCTGGCACGGTCAGGGTACCCATAAAGCTGAATTTTCTGGAATTCCCGCCACAGGAAGCCCTGTATTTTATAGTGGCATTACTATTTTTCGCTTAGATACTAATCATCAAATTACTGAAGCTTGGGTGTATAGTGATTTAAACGAGATGATCATCCAAATGCAACAAGGTCAAAAATAACAGGCGTGATTATGGAAAAAGATTGGGAAAAGCGTTATGAGCGTGCAAAAAAATTTCTTCCGCAAAATGTTGTGAGTTTGATAAAAAATCTCCAACCTGCAATTTCCTGGGCGCCGCAGGATAAGTATATTTGTTATCGTCATGATACCACTGAAGGTTATGAGTATTTTATTTTTAATCTACAAACCAGGATTAAGGAACTCGCTTTTGATCATTCAGCCCTGGCAAAACAAATTGCGGAACAATTAAATCGAGAAGTACAAGCTGTTGCCTTGCCAATCCACCAAATCGAATGTGTCGAGGAACACATTTTGTACTTGCACATTGAGCAATTTATTTTTAAATATGAACGAACAACGCAGGTGCTCTCGCAGATTCCCCAGGCAGAAAAACCGGCCGCGATGCCTCGATGTCCCACAATCATGGAGCTATGGGGACTTTTACCCACTCTCATTGTTCCTAGAGTTCGCTCACCCGATACATGTTGGGATTTATACTGTAAACAGCATAATCTATTTCTTTTTTCATTTAAGGAAAATAAAGAATATCAACTTACGACCGAAGGTACTGCAACGAATGCTTATGGAGTTTCCCCGGATACTAATTTAAGTTCACTTACCTTGCGTCGTATGCAAACCGAACTCCCTCCTATGGCTATTTGGTCTCCTGATTCAAAAAAAATTGTAAGCTTCCAATGCAAACAAGGACATGTAAAAAAATTGGCATTATTACAACATGTGCCTGAAGATGGTTCTTTTCGCCCTCAAGTACATGAGGCACATATTCCTTTTTTAGGTGATGAATTCATTCCGGAAATTAAATTATGTTGGATTGATGTCCAGGAAAAAAAGGTAAATGAAATTGACATGCCTCCCCTGATGCCAGCCTTGGTGGGTTCTCCAATCGAAGCAGGCTATGTCTGGTGGAGTGCGGATAGTACAAAAATCTTTTTTTTAAAAGAAGAGCGAGGTAATCATCAACTTTCTTTATGTGAATTCAATGTGGGCTCCCAAAAGTTGCGCGTTATTTTTACCGAAAATGCCAAAGAGTATGTCGAGCCTAGTCAATTAATTTTGTGGCAGAATTACACGCGAATTCTGGAGCCGTCAAATGAGTTTATTTGGTTATCCACTCATCAAGGTTGGGCGCATCTTTATTTACACGATTTACGAACGGGAGAAATAAAAAATCCGATCACGCAAGGTACTTGGACGGTTCGTAAAGTGTTCCATGTTGATGAGAAACATCGATGGGTTTATTTTTTGGGTAATGGAAAAGAGCCTGGAAGTGATCCCTACTTCCGTTATTTATATCGTGCTCGTTTGGATGGAAGTGAGGTGCAATTGATGACTCCTGAAACTGCAGACCATTCGATTGTTTTCTCACCTTCTCAAGAATATTTTGTTGATTATTATTCTTCTATGGAGTCCCTTCCAATCACAAAATTACGCGATAAAAATGGCCAAGAAATCGATACATTAGAAAAGGCTGATTTTTCACACCTTTTTTCCTTAGGATATAAACACCCTGAGCCTTTTTGTCTAAAAGGCGCGGATGGAGAAACCGATATTCATGGTCTTATTTATTTCCCTACTGATTTTGATCCGAAGAACACCTATCCTATAATTGATGATATTTATCCAGGACCGCAATTAACGCGAGTTCCTAAAACATATTGTTATGATCCTCCTGAATATTTTTATGGCTGTTGGTGGCCACAAAGCATAGCAGAATTAGGTTTTATCGTGGTCAACATCGATGGCCGAGGAACGCCCTTGCGTTCAAAAAAATTCCATGAATATTCCTATCAACATTTAGAAACTGCAGGAGGATTAGAAGATCATGTTGCAGTTATTAAATTCCTCGCAAAGCATTGCTCTTATATTGATCTAAATCGAGTAGGTATTTTAGGTCAATCAGCAGGGGGATATGCGGCGACTCGAGCGTTATTGAATTATCCTGATTTTTATCGAGTGGGAGTCTGTGTTTCCGGATTACAGGATTTACGGAGTTATTTAGCATTTTGGGGGGAGCGATATCATGGCCTTCCGCACGATGTAGACTACACCTTGCAATCAAATTATTCCCTTGCGGACCAACTTAAAGGTAAATTATTCCTGATCCATGGTGATTTAGATGATAATGTTCATCCCTCCAATATGTTGCAATTTGTTGATGCATTGATTAAGGCAGATAAAAATTTTGATATGTTATTAGTTCCGAATGCAAACCATGGTTTGTATTTTATGCACCCTTATGTTTGGCGTAGAATTTGGGATTATTTTGTGGAACATTTAAAAAACTAACTATGGTATCACTTTCAGATTACCATTGCGCGTTCAATGAATTCTTGAAGAAAGAGTAGTCCGCTGCCATAATAAATTAACTAGCAGTATTTTAAGAAAAGGATTCTTTATGGCTACTGTAGGTACTTATCTCGCACAACGCCTCCATGAATTAGGTATGACTGATTATTTCGCTATTCCTGGTGACTATAATTTGGGCTTATTGGATGAGCTATTAAAAAACGAATCACTAAAAATGATCAACTGTTGTAATGAGTTGAATGCAGGTTATGCAGCGGATGGGTATGCACGTATAAAAGGTGTTTCAGCTCTGCTGGTTACCTTTAGTGTAGGGGGCTTAAGTGCGGTCAATGCTGTTGCTGGTGCTTATGCTGAGAATCTGCCCATTATCGTTATTTCAGGGGGGCCGAATACAAACTCCGTGCAAGATGCGGAAATTTTACATCATACTCTGGCCACCGAAAATTACAGCTATGTTCGCGAAATCTTTGCGAAAATTACCGCGCATAGTGTGTTTATCCACAGACCCAGTGATGCGCCCATGCAAATTGATACCGCGCTGGCGATTGCACTTGCAAAGAAAAAACCCGTATATATTGAAATCGCTTGTAATATTGCAGGACTTAGTGTTTCGCCACCCACGCAACGGGCCCTAAATGTAAAACGATTTAGCGATACTTCATCCCTTGCTGCTGCAATTGAAGATGCGGCTGCTAAACTCAACGCCGCGGTGAAACCTGTACTAATCGCCGGCAGTAAATCTCGTCCTTGTGAAGCAACAGCGATGATCGAAACTTTAAGTCAATCCTGTGGTTATGCCTTAGCGGCAATGCCGGATGCTAAAGGTTTTGTTTCAGAACAGCATCCCAATTACATTGGTATTTATTGGGGGCCAGTGAGCTCACCGGGATGTGGAGAAATTGTAGAATCAAGTGACCTGTATTTCTTTATAGGACCTAATTTTAATGATTATACAACGGTAGGCCATGTATGTAATATCCAGCCAAAAAAGATTATTGTTATTGCAGATGGCAGTGTTTCAATCGCAGGAAAGGTCTATACCGATGTGTATATGAATGAATTTTTATCCGGTTTAAAGGATCAATTAAAATTCAATGACGCCTCTCTTAAAGCATATAAACGAATCGCCGGTTCTCCCCCTTTATACAATGAACCTGATGATTTGAATTCACCATTAACCACTCGATTTCTATTTGGGCAAATTCAAAAGCTATTAAATAGCGATTATGGGGTGTTAGCAGAGACTGGCGACTCATGGTTTAATGGCATGCGGCTGAATCTACCCGAAGGCTGCCCATTCGAAATCCAAATGCAATACGGATCTATTGGGTGGTCTGTTGGTGCGCTTCTGGGCATGCAAGCAGCACTTCATAATAAAAAGCGCGTCATTGCTTTGATTGGCGATGGTTCTTTTCAAATGAGTGCCCAAGAGCTCTCAACAATCATTCGTTATGGATATAAACCGATAATTTTTCTAATGAATAATGCTTCGTATACGATTGAAGTTCAAATTCATGATGGTCCCTATAATGTGATTAATAATTGGCGTTACGCAGATTTAGTAGAGGTATTTAATGGCGAGCAAGTAAACGCTCGTGCGTTTAGGGCCCCTACCCATCAAACGCTTCTTGATGCAATTGAAGAAACAAAAAAAACTGACGCTTTATGCTTTATTGAGGTCATTTTAGACAAAGATGATTGCAATAAAAATTTGTTGGAGTGGGGAGCCCGGGTGGCAACTTACAATAGCCGAGCACCAAGAACCCATTAATAATCTGTGCTGGGAAGAGCAGTAAACCTGGTTTAGCACCCATTTCTCTCGGTTCCACGGTGCAGGCCAAGGCTAAGATTTGCTCCATTTGGTAAATTCATGCAAATTCTGACCTTTTCAACTCATATGCTTACTTTAGTGGAGAGGTCTATACTTATATTTATAGTGAAACTTTAGAAAGGACTTATATGAAAAACTATTTGAATCCCCAGCCACATGCAGTGGAACGAGTCAATAAAGTTCGAAATGAACCGCGTGGCATGCCTGTTCCTAAACATAAAAAAGTAGCGGAAGATTTGTCGAAAAAATCAGACACAGAAATTTTTTCAACCGAGTCTGAAGAGCAAGCATGGAAAGAGTCCCTTAAAAAGGATAAAACCCCCTAGCGCTTTTCGGTAAGGAACTATAAGTGATTCACTTAGTACAGGTTTTGTTGGCATTCCTGTTGGTTTTACTCAATGCATTTTTTGTTGCTGCTGAATTCGGCATGGTAAAACTTCGTGCTACTCGCGTCGAGGCAATCAAGGATAATTATGGTTTGCGAGGAACTATTTTAGTTCATATTCATAAACATCTTGATGCTTATTTATCTGCATGCCAGCTCGGAATCACTATCGCATCTCTTGGATTGGGATGGGTAGGTGAACCTGCTTTTGCCGAATTACTAAAGCCTGTTCTACTTTTTATTGGTATAGACTCCCCACGATTAATTACAGTAATTGCTTTTTTTGTGGCATTTTCATTTATTTCCTTTCTTCATATAGTGGTGGGAGAGTTAATGCCTAAATCCCTTGCAGTTCGTCAATCAGAACGAGTATCGGTATGGACGGCCCTTCCTTTATATGGCTTTTATTGGATAATGTATCCGGCTATATGGATACTTAATAACTGCTCTAATTTTCTTTTAAAAGTTTTTAAATTAGATGAAGTTCATCATACAGAATATTTTCACTCCACCGAGGAAATCAAATTGCTCTTGGGCGCCAGTCATTTACATGGTGAGCTTACTGAAGAAGAAGTCGAAATTATTGAACATACTCTTGATTTAGCCGACCTTAAGGTCACTGAAGTTATGCGATCTAGTGAAGAAATGATTATGATTAACCTAAATAAGCCCATACAACACATTATCGATGTGATCATGCAGCATCGTTACAGTCGATATCCGGTTTATGATCCAGATAAAAAAGAGGTGATCGGTATTATTCATGTAAAAGATTTACTGCCCATTTTCTATCAGCAGGGCGAAATCAAAGAACTGCACTCACTACTTAGACCCGTTCTTAAAATATCCCGTCGTGTACCTGCTTTAGATTTATTAAACAAATTTCGTGAAGGAATGTCTCATTTTGCTGTGGTGTACAGTGGCAAAGGAAGCATTCTGGGCTTTGTCACTCTTGATAATTTGCTTCAAGTAATGCTGGGCCGTATTAAAGATGAATTTCATCGTACTAAAGTGGATTGGGTCTTAAATGAGGATGGAAGCATCTCTGCCTCGGGGAATTGCTCGATTTATTTTTTAGAACAAGCAATTAATCAAGAGATTGATGTAGAAGATGAAATTGATATTTTAAATGGATTATTCCTTCATCGACTAGGGTACTTACCTAAAGAAGGGGAAAGCATTGAATTCCCAGAATTTAATGCCAAAATTGAAAAAGCAACGCCTTCAAAAATTATTAAAGTACGCATTTACCCCAAAGGTGTTGTTCATCCGGAAGGGAATTTAAAATAATGACCTAAATGCGATAAATATTTATTGCTCGTCAAATTGATTGGGATAAAATTTCTAACGATTTTAGAATTTGTTCGGGTGTATGAATAGCGGTAATAAAAAATCGTAATCGAGCTGAATTTTCAGGAACTGCAGGATATATAATGGGTTTAACATTCAATCCTTGTTGAAAACATTGTTTTGAGGTAGTGATGCATTTTTTCGAGTCTCCCAAAATAATGGGTAAAATAGGTGTACTCTCATTTAATCCTATATCGAAACCATATTGAATTGCGGTCTCTCTTGCCAACTGACTCAACTCATTTAATCGCTTTATTCGCTCGGGTTCTCTTTCCATGATTTTTATTGAGGCTAAAGAGGCAGCGGTATTGGCTGGAGGTAATCCTACGGTAAATACAAACCCAGGACAGGTATATTTTAAGTATTCAATTAACTCTTTTTTACCTGCAATATAGCCCCCACAACTTGCAAAAGATTTACTTAAAGTTCCCATCCATATTTCTACATCCGTGGAATTAATGCCATAGTGCTCACTAATACCCTTGCCGGTTTTTCCAAGAACGCCCATGGAATGCGCTTCGTCTACCATGAGCCAGGCACCATGACGGTTTTTTATGCTAATGAGTTCGTGGAGTTTCGCGATATCACCATCCATGCTATAAACACCTTCGACAACAATTAAAACTCTTTTATAAAAATCCCGATCTTTAGTTAAAATAGTATCAATAGCCTGCCAATCGTTGTGCGGAAAAGCAATGCGTGTGGCTCGAGAATAAACTGCACCTAAGACCAGGCTGTTATGGGCCAGTTCATCATGCAATATTAAATCATCCGGTCCATAGAGATGAGCAATGGTCATAACATTGGTAGCATGGCCACTCGTAAATACGATTGCATCTTCAACTCCCAACAGCTTCGCTAATTCAGCCTCCAATTCTTGATGAATTACTTTTTGTCCAGAGACAAGCCGGCTTGCAGAAACAGAGGTACCATAGGTTTTAATTGCTTCACAGCTTGCTGCAATAACCTCTGGATGAGAGGCCAGACCCAAATAGTTATAAGAGGTAAAATTAATGTATTCTTTTCCATTAATAATGCATGTACTATTGGAAGCTCCTTGTTGGGCATCAAAAAAAATAGTATTACCGAGGTTTGCTTGTAACTTCTTCAGCTGCAGATAAGGGGGGTATGCTTTAAACTCGGTATAATTCCCATTAATTGTTTCTATGCTCTTGAGTTTGGTATCAAAAAAACTGCTCAAATCGGGTTTTGCTTGTTGTTCATTAATGCACTCTAGCAAATAGCCAGCAAGCCCTCTAATATTTTCGAAATTAATGATTAAATCATTGTCGACTGTAATTTGTAAGCCATCTTCAATATTGGCAATGAATTGTTGGACGTGCAAAGAATCAAACCCAAAATTGATTAAAGCGGATGTTGTATCAATATTTTCTTTAGGCTGATTTAAAATGTTTGCAATACTACTTTGTAAATAATCTTCGATTTTGCAAACGGTAAGGTGTTCTTTACTTATCATAGTCTTTACTTCCAGATTGCCATACAAAAAGGGGGGGTAACTCATTATCAGTCACTAATTTTTTAATGATGTTTCTTCTCAATTTACCACTAGTAGTTTTAGGAATTTTTTTAGGAGGTAATAAGGCAATGAACTGAGGGCTTAAGCCAAAGCTTGAACTAATATTTGATTTTATTGTGTTAACAATGTCTTCAAGTTCATTATTAGGGAACAGTTGTCTGACTTCGGCGACAATAGCCAATTGCTCCGAATTGTCCATGTTAACAGAAAATGCAGCGATACAACCCGTTTTCAAACGTGAATCTGAAGATCCAAGGTGTATTTCAATGTCATAGGGATAGTGATTCTTACCATTGATTATAATAAGTTCTTTTATTCTTCCGGTAATAAATAAATTATCTTTATATAAAAATCCTAAGTCACCCGTTCTAAGATATTTGGTAGTCTCTGAATCGATATCTGCATGAAATGATTCCTGGGTTGCCTGCTCATTTTCCCAATAGCCTGAGGTAACACTTGGGCCACACAACCAAATTTCTCCAATATCACCTTCGGCACATCTTCTAAAAGGAGGTTTAGATACGATCACTACAGGGACCATGGGTTTACCACATCCCACAAGAACGCTTTGTGTATTATTATTCGCTTCATCAGCAAGCACCACCTTATTTTGATGTAAGGAATCCATTTCTATATTCAAAAATTGCGGATGCTCATGCCCATTTTTGTGGCCACTAACAAATACGGTTGACTCAGCCAACCCATAAATTGGATAAAAAGATTTTTTTTGAAATCCATATTGACTAAATTTGTTATAAAAATTATTTAAAGTTTTATGATTAATATATTCTGCTCCGTTGTATGCCACTCTCCATGAATCTAATTGAAAATTAGGTTCAATAAATTGTTCATTGATCCTTTTTTCGCAGATTTCATACGCAAAATTGGGTCCCCCACTGATATTGGCCTTAAAATCAGAAATGGCTTTTAACCATAGGTAAGGATGCTTAAGAAATGAAATAGGGGACATCATAAAAATACTAAAGTCTGTATATACAGGGAACAATAAATTGCCGATTAATCCCATATCATGATATGGGGGTAACCAGGAAACCATCCGTTCTTTGCTTGTTTTTCCTATAGTTTCATAAACTAAGCTCAAATTATCTAATAGGTTTCCATGTCGTACGATGACACCTTTAGGCAAAGCGGTTGAGCCCGAGGTATACTGTAAATAACACATATCGGAACCTTTAAATGATAAAGGTTTATATAAATCAGCCATTGCAATGGTAGCCTTATTGATGTCAACCCAGCGGAAATTTTGAAAATCCCATTCCATTAGATGGTCTATTTTTGTAGAAAATTTACTCACAAATTTTTGAATTAAAGGAATAGAGGCAAGATTTTTTATAAATCCCAATTTTTTAATTTTTTGGGTTATTTCTGTGTTGGATAGGATAATAGATGGTTTCGAGTTGTTAATAATTGCTTGTAATTTTTCAACAGTACTTTTATCAAATGGAGGGTATGCGGGTACTGCAAGTACACCAGAAAATAAGCAAGCCCAAAAAGTGACTATATAATCAATGCCGGGCGTAAAAATCAACAACACACGGTCTCCAGGTTTAGCATATTGTTGAATCAATGCCGCTATAGAATAAATTTTTTGTTGAAGTTCCCCGTAAGTATATTGTTCACTGTTTTCAAACAGCCCCGTTGTTGAAAAGTAATATAAGGGAGCTGATGGGTTTGCGAAAGCCCGTTCTTTGAACAGCTCAACTATATTTTCAATTTTTTTCCTTGCGTTCATTTCACAACCAAATAGTTACAAATACAAAATACAATTCATCTCTATCATTGTTTTCTCATATTTTATGAGTGTAGTCGTTTTTTGGAAATGTTCAAAAAATAGTCAGATTTTGATGATATTTTTGACAGAAGGAGGGCTCCAAACTATTGAGTCCAGGAATTGGAGTACCTCGTATGATCGGAAATTTGTGTATAAATATTGCTCTATTTGGTTGAATTGTGGAAATTCATTACCTATATTTAAAAAAAACCACTCTGGAGTGACTTAACAAGTCTTCTATAAAAACTAGTTATGAATCAGACCGAATTGCATTTGTATCGTGGTTTAACCAGTTCGGAAAAGCGATACAGTAGAGCCATCATTGGGATCCCTTTAATAGTGACCCTCTATAGTATTATTTCAGGGATGTTATTTAATATCAGTATGGGTACATTAGTATTATTTTTGATTTGTTACAGTTGTACTGTTTTAGGAATTACGATCGGTTTTCACCGTTTGTTAACGCATCATTCATTCAAAACAAAGCGATGGGTGAAGATTGTGTTTGCTTGTTTTGGTTGTATGGCTTATGAAGGTCCTCCATTCTTTTGGATAGCCGCTCACCGAAGACATCATAAATATACAGAAACCCAGTTTGATCCGCATTCACCTCTTTCGACAAAGAAAGGGTGGCTATATGGTTTTTATCACGCCCATATGGGATGGATGGTCGACCACACCCTAGAGAACTGGCGATATTATTTAGGCGATTTGCTTCGCGATCGCGATTTATTGTTTATAAACAAACACTATAGCCTTATTGCCCTGAGTGGGATAATTGTTCCCGGAATTATCAATGGATTGTTGTACATGAATTGGTATTCGTTCTGGGAAGGGGTTATTGTTTGTGGATTTGTCAGAATCTGTTTCCAACAACATGTTACCTGGTCCATTAATTCAGTTTGTCACATTTGGGGAAGAAAAGATTTTAAAACGCAGGACAACAGTAAAAATAATTGGCTTTTGGCAATTCTTGCTTATGGCGAGGGTTGGCATAATGGACATCATGCTTTTCCAAGCTCCGCCAGACATGGGCTAAAAAAATGGCAGATAGATCTATCTTATATATTAATATATTTACTCTCATGTATTGGTCTAGTTCAAGAAATCAAGTTGCCTACCGAAGAACAACTAAAACAAAAATCAATTAAATAATGATCTTTGGGTTCTATTGAATTAAGAAAAACTATTAGTCTTCACCATTATGAACATCCACAATGAGGTCTGGATCAATTGGGGGGCCAGAAATTTTTCTTGTTTCACTAGCCCATTCACCCAAGTCAATAAGCTTACATCGATGTGAGCAAAAAGGTTTGAACTGGTTATCCGGACGCCAGGTATTTTGTTTCCCACAAATAGGACAAGTGATTTTATCGATGTTCATGATCTTTAATCTTTACAAAAGAGGTTTAATATAAATTTTGATTTTAGCATAAACAGATCATTATGGGCTTCTCCAAATTAATTCGTATTGCAAATTTATTTGTTTTAATGTGCTAAATTTATCATAATGCTGCTTTTTGAGTCTAAGGATCTTATGTCATCATTGCTTACTATCAATTTGCTAGAGGATTTAGTTCGTGCCGCTGAGTTGAATCAAGAAGGTAAGACAGCAGATTATATTCCTGAACTTGCTAATGTGGATGCAGATTTAACCGCAATTGCTGTCCAACCTTTGGGAGGGGATCCTCTTTCATACAGCAATAACCTTTTAAATCCGGTGACATTGCAAAGTACCTCTAAGATGATCCCTTTGATTGGGTTACTTGAAGAGTTTGGCGATGAACAGGTGTTCGAATGGGTTAAAGTTGAGCCCTCTGGGGATGATTTTGCTTCGATTACCCGCTTAGAACAATTTGGACCTAAACCCTCAAATCCAATGCTGAATGCAGGGGCAATTACTTTATGTTCACAAATTCCAGGCAAGGGCGAGCAACAATTTGGATGGTTAGAACATTGGACGCAAAAATTATTTAATCAACGCCTGAGTATTAATCCTTTAGTTTTTGCTTCTGAAAAACGTACTGGTAATCGCAATCGTGCACTCGCTTATTTATTAAAGAGTAGGAATAACCTTAGAGCAGATGTTCATGAAACTTTGGATTTATATTTTGCCCTATGTTCCTATGAAGCTAAGTTAGAGCAGATGCTTTTTCTACCTACTCTATTAGCCAATGCAGGACGAAATCCTGACAACGGGGAGCAAATCATTTCCACCGAAACCGCTAAAATTACTTTGGCAATTATGGCAACGTGTGGACTCTATGATGAGACAGGAACCCATATGGTTAAAACTGGAATGCCGGCTAAAAGCGGGGTATCGGGCTATACCATTGCGGTTGTTCCTGGGAAAGCTGGGATTGTAGTATTAAGTCCGCGAGTAAATGCTAAGGGCAACAGTATTCGTGGCGAAATCATGCTTGAAGGCTTGTCTAAAGCCATGAATTGGCATTTTGCCTTACCTTGATTGGACGTAACCTGGGCTTTCACGCAAATTCCTGGGTTACAGGGTGCATTTTCCGTGCTAAAGGCCAACAGAGTATTTTGCAAATCATCTGGAAAATGAAAACCGGAGTTTCCGGAGAGGTTAAGTTAATTATACTTGAAAACTCACATTAAGTTTTTATAATGCCAAAATGTTAATCATCTAATTAAATTATGATTTTTTATTCCAAAATATATTTTCCGCGTTTTTTTCCGACAACCCTTGAAAAAGCAATTCAAGACAAGCTTGATGACACCGATACTTTGAATTGGGAACTAACTCGATACAAAGCTTTATTGAACTTAAAGAAGCAAGCTTCTCGCATGATATCAAGTCTTGAGGAGTTAAAAAAAGTTACCGAGGCTCAACAAATTGACTCGATGGATAAACTCATTCAGGAGGTGATTAAAGAAGCAATATCCAATCCTTCCTTCGATGGAAGTCAGCATTTTAATGTATTGAACAATAAATTTTCATTATTAAAAGATGAGGTTGAAGAACATAAGAATCTAGAAAAGTGTTTTTCTGGATGCAACGTGTTCGCGAATTCAATTGTGACTTCGGCAGCTGCTCTGGGTGTTGTTTTATTTGGGGCTGCTGCAGTAACTGGCCCCTTAGGTATTGCTCTTTTAGGAATAGGAATGACCCTCTTGTCGGCACTCGTTTTATCCATTGCTACCTATAGTGTTTATGTAGATGCACGATTTATAGGGGATAAACAACTGAGTGAGATTGATGCAGGTATAAATTTCCTAACTAGCTATCCTAATGTGGAGCTGATGCTTGAAAAGGACGTACCCAGCAACACTCTATGTGGTATTTAAAGTCACAAATTACTCATTTTTAATGATAGATAAATTGCCCTGGTTGGAGACAACCAGGCGACATTGCTAAGCTGCAAATTCAATTTTTTCCTAGAGTAGATGATGGACTTACAGCTTGACTTTGTTCTATTTTGAATTGGTTTAATTCTTCTATCTCTTCCCGAGAAAGCATTCCTTCTGGGGAATAATTGACTAAAGGATTAAGCGTATCAAACTCGGGATTGTACGGATAATAAGTGTTTTTGCCGCGAGATTGACTAAAGCTATGTAACTTTTCAGGCTCTTTATTTAATTCAAAAACAAGATTCAACGTAGGATCACATATCACTCGATCTTCATCTTTCCCCAGACTGACCACCACATGTCTATTGATGTTAACACCAAGGACAGTGAGATTCATTTCCTCAAGTTGTTCAGGGTACATTTTTTGGATATAGTGAAAGGCCAACGTGGCAAACTCCCCGCAATTGCCTATTTTTTTCTCTAAAACACAAAGTTCTAAACAATGCCTTCTAATTGATTGACCGCGTGTAGAGTCTTCCTCCACACCTTTTAAGGCGCAAAAAGCCATCCATAACTCATCCGCTTGTTTCCGTATATCAGCTACTTCATTTGCAAGAGCTACTCTATCCAAATACTGTAAGTTATGGAAAATAGAGCTTTCATAATATCCGGCGCTTTTACGTTGGTTATAACGCTCTGCATATTTATTTTTTAATTCTTCTTTTCTTACGGAGGTTAAATCGTTATCCAATAATGCAGCACTCTTCTTATAAAACTTAATCCGCGGCGTGGTCTCTCCTTGTTTTATATGTTCCCTAGCATAAGCGCAGGCTTCTTTCGCTATTTCCAGTAGTTCCGAGGTTTTCATAGGAATAGCCATATCATTAATTAGAACACTATATAATATATATACTATTTGCTCAAAATTGTACAAAGTGAAACATAACCGCTTCCAGATGAGGAGATTGCCGTGTGAAGATTCCAACTCCATTTTGCTGTCACAGGGAGCCCATCATTACTTAAGGCTTTGCAAAAGAATGAGATTCTTCATTTAATTTTCCAAACAGTGCTTTATGGTCTGCCACGTACGTTTCGATAATATGAGATTTTAATTGATCAAGCCCAATCGCTTTTTTCGCAGATGTTTCGATATAAACTGTAGGAAACGTTTTCGCAAATTCGGTGGCTTCATGTTTACTTACCAGACGTTCCGCCGTATCGCTTTTTAATCCTACGAATAAAAATCTGAAATGCGGATTATGTTCATTGTAGTGAAAAACATCCTGAGACCAGAATTTCAAATTATTAAAACTCTCGCGAGAACTTATATCAAAGCAAAGAAGATGAATTTTATCCCCCAAATATTGCCTTCTATAATAAGCAGTTGCATTATGTGTCATTGGATAATCGCGTCCTTGAACCAAAGGGCTTTCATAACACAACAACAATGTTCCATATTTCTTATGATGCTGAATTTGACTTTTCTCAATCTGTGTAATATTCGAATCAATGAATTCGTTTTCGGTGAGCTGACAGATCAGGCTTCTAATACCAATTCTTGTATCGCCAATCAAATTAATCAGAATTCTGGGGGCGTTTTTTTCAAAAAGGGTTTTATAATTTGCTCGGGTAATCTCGGTCATTTTTCTAAAAAACTGTCCCGTTTCTGAAAGTCTGCATACATCTTGTGGGTTGAGAAATGAAGTCATATAGGCTGATATTTCCCGAGGTAATGTAGCAAAACTGCCCGCTCTTATAGTAATTATTTCGTTTTGCATTTCTTGAGGTAATTCACGTTCCATGGATTTTTGTTGCTGTTGCATTGCTACAGCTAATTCAGCATTATATTTTTTTAATCCATCTTTAAATTGTTTGATAGCAGGGAAACCTGTAAAAGTTGAGGTAAATTGAGCTAATAAAGATTTTTCTTGAGACTGAAGTGCGCTAAAGGTTTTAGCAAGAAGCATACTATATTGTTTTTTGAGAGCTGTTTGGGATGAAGAAGGGCTGCTCAGATCAATGAGTTCAGTGAGTAGTTGCTCTACTCGCATCCCTAGCTCAGCGCCCAGAGAATTAAATGCTGATTTGTCGTCTTTTTTTTGTTTTAGCTCATGGAGCATCTCCTGTACCTTGCTCACACGTTCTGTATAGTGCTCCAGAGCCAGTTTAATTTTGAATAATTGACTCACCCCATGAAACTGATTAATGCCTTGTAGGTCAAATCGTTTTAAATAGTCATACGATTGTGCTAATCGCACATAAACAGCTTGAATAAGATTAATTTGTTCTTGAAAGTAGGATATGCGTGAGTTCATATTTTTTTCTAAATACTTAATAAATTAATTGTTGGCTTAAATATAATACATTTTGAGGCAGGGTCATATATGTAATTATCCACGCGAGTATTGTAAGCAGGTCTAACTTGGTGGTTGCTAGGGGGAGGAGCAATTCACCCCAAACAACCAAGTTTTGTGTTTTTATAAAATGTTGTACACTGTGTTTCTTATTGAGGGAGTGGTTAAATAAAATGCCTGATAATTCTCGGGATTCAACAAATTACGATAAGAACTATGAAGAAAAGAAGTTGTCCGAAGCGATGGATGCCTCAGCAGAGCCATCCGAAGACGGAATAACAAACTCTCCAAACAGCTTGCAAGATATGATACTTGCTCAAGTGGCTCAAGATCCGTTCTTAAGTATTGAGTTGATTCGAAATAAAAGTTATGCGGATACTCATATCTCTGAAGTGCTGAAAGACATTACTCCTTTTATCGGTCTCCTACCCGCAGAAGTAAAATGCGAGCTTCTTACTTTTCTCCCTATTCGGGATTGGATTTCATTGTTTAAGGTAAGCAAAGAGTGGCAGAAATTAGGAGAATCTGCGGCAGAACTCTTTCTTAATGATGTTGCGCGTGACAAACCCACGATAATTTCAATTGATAAATTTGAGGCAATATCGAACAGCTTGATAAAAAACGTTGAGAGTTACTCCCAAAAAACTCGAAGGCGCCTAGATCAGGTGGAGGAGATCAAGAATTTAAAGAAAGAAGTTAGGTCCTTGAAATTGCCGCTTGCAAAATTATTTCGATGCCAAAAAAGGTTGGAAGAAGTTCAAAGAGCTATAGCGCGTGAGTATGGAACCAGTACGATGGTTTCTTTTTTTTCGGGTCCACAAAACAGCCAATTGCATCAAATTCTTGAAGCAACTCGCAGGGAAATCCAAAAATTTATCCAATCATCCTGGTTTAAAAAAGTCCAGTTTTGTGTGAACCTGTGTCCTAATCATGTGATTGCTCATCAATTCTCTGATGCTTTTTTAGAGATAAATAACTTGCAAAATGATTTTAAAGTACCGTTACTTTCCGCTGTAATTAGGAATTCATGAGTATGGGTGTGCCTTTGGGTTGCCATAAAATTAAAGTAGATCCTTCACTATAGTTAGTATGCTTTGGGGGCTTCTTGCAATATGGGTTGGATTATAACGGGTTAGCAATGATTCTGAATTAAATCCCCAGGTGACCGCTATAGATAGAATATTACATTTTTTAGCCGCTTCAATGTCTCGTGTTTCATCTCCTATATAAAAAGTATGCTGTAAGTTCATGGTGTACGATTTAATTGCTTTTTTTAATAAATATCGTTTACCAAAATAACTTGATTCTGCGTGAATAAAATTAAATATATTCTGCATTTGATGTTGTTCAAGCCAGGTTGAGACATTTGCTAATGAATTTGAGGTTACAATCCCTAAGATACAATCTAAATTTTTTAATTCAGTAAGTACTTCAGGCAGATCGATAAACGTAGACAAGATAGGAATTTCCTTTTTCATATGCTCTCTAGCTCGATGCATTATATGAGGTAGTTTATAAAATGGAATTTTTAGATAATGGATGAGTTCTTTGGAGGTCAGATTCCTTAATGTTTCAAATTCTGAGGGATCGATTTTGCGTAGATTAAGCTCATCAGCCAAGAGCGTTAATTTTTCAATAGCAACGGGAAAACTATCCGCTAATGTTCCATCAAAATCAAAGATTAAATTAAATTTCCGATTGTCCATTTTCTCTCTTTTGCGATAACGCACTTGAGTAATAAATACAGCACTTAATATAGAGTATGCTCGAACTTTTTGAAATGTACGAGTAGGTTTAAACAAATCGTTTTTGTTTATTCAAAAATAGGCCAACAAGAAAATATCATCCATAAATCCGGCGAACTATTTGAGGTCTAACACCGGTTGGGGTATTTGCTTACGCAACAGGTGATTGATTTTTTATCTATTTGTTGTTATAATAGGCATTCGTTGTTGAGTCCAGATCAGCTTTAGACTCGATCTCGTATTACAAATAAGAATAAATCAAAAAGAAATTCGTTTGTCCATGGAGTACATCATGTGGTTCACTTTCGCTCTCTTTGCCTCTATCTTATGGGGATTTAATTACGCATTAGCGGAAAAAATATTAAATAGCATTTCACCGATCACCTTATTGGCATTGGAAATGACCATTGGAGCGATATTGTTTACAGTAATTTCTTTTTTTACAACGATGAAAAGAGACATTCAAATACTAACAACAGACTCAGGTCTTCTTTTATTAACTGGAGCTGAGATTGCAATCGTTCTCATCGCCAGTTATTTTATTGCGACCTCCATTACACTTAAAAACGCTACAATTGCGGGAATCGTTGAATTAACCTACCCTATATTTACCATTATTTTTACTTGGTTTCTATTTAATCAAGTTCATGTGAATTTTTCCGTCATTCTTGGTGGTTTTTTAATTTTTATCGGGGTCTTGGTGATAGGTTTTGCATAAACTAACGCTGCATCCTTTTAAATTCGCTTATTTGTGATTTGACAATTAAAATAGCTCTCTCCGAGCTCTTTGTGGCAATGAGGTTTCCCTGTGAAATAAATTGCAAAAGTTAGTAAAAAAATGTTGTGCTATAGTCATTGATTGAGGTAAATGCAGTTGGGTCTCAGCGCGAATTGCACTAATATCTTCTGGCTGTAGATGACGAAGCAAATGTTCTAAATAGTCGGGATGCTCTAGCCAGCGTTGAATCAGATGGGGATCGACTTCCAAATGAAATTGTATCCCTATACTATTTTGATGATAACAAAAGGCTTGCACACATTGAGAGTTTTCTAAAAGAACTTCCACACCTGGACCCGTCTCACTTGCAAATTGATGCCATTGAAAAACATGTATTGGCTGTGAAAAAGCTCCAAATAGATCATGTTCCCCACGTCTGTTGACACTTACCCATCCAAATTCAGGTTTCTCTAAGGCATAACAGTTCCCGCCCAGAGCTAGATTCAATAGTTGGGAGCCTAAACAAATCCCCAATATGGGTATTTCCTTAGCAATTGCTACTTGCAATAATTCTATTTCATGAGTTAAGTGCGGGTATAGATCAATCTCACTAGGATGCATCATTCCTCCCAGTACAACAATACCATGATAACAATTCATATCTAATCGTCGATGGGGTTCTTTAGCAAAATTGACATAGCGAATACGCAAATTCGTACTCTTTAAGGTATTAATAATTATACCTAAGGGTTCATAAGGAGAATGTTGTAAAACTAGAATGGGTGCCATCATCAAAATTTTTTCAACACGTTATGTTAAGTATAGTCGGCTGATAACGATAATTTAAATCTTACCCAAAAGAATCGAGTTGTATGACAAATTCCTGGTTAAGTTCCCAAATAGCCTTGATGCACACTATTTAATTCTTTTTCAAAACAATCATTTTTTCCTTGGACATATCGTGCATTGTCCATGGGATCCCTCCGATGCCGTAACCTGATTGTTTTAATCCTGCAAAGGGCATCCAATCCGCACGAAAGGCAGTATGATCATTAATCAGTACGGTAGAAGCCTCTAGGTATTCTGCTGCTTTTAGTGCAGGTTCTATATCCTCAGAAAATACGCTGGATTGAAAAGCAACCGGTAGGGAGTTCGCAATATGAATTGCCTCATCGAGTTGTTCATATTCATAAACACAGGTTACAGGACCAAAAATTTCCAATTGAGACACTTTAGCATCAGCAGGTGGATTGAGTAATACGGCTGGAAGCAAGGTTGTCTCAGAAAGACGGCCTCCACCAAATAATTTTGCGCCTTTGGCAACTGCTTCATCAATCCAAGAGATGACACGTTCTGTTTCACGTGGGAGAATCAATGGACCTACTTCGGTTTCTTTGAAGAGTGGATCCCCGACCTTTAATGATGTGACTCGTTTCACGAATTCATCCATAAAAGGGGTGATAATATCTTTATGCACAAAAATACGCTGTACGGAAACACACACTTGGCCGGCATGGTAATACCCACCTTTGACAAGCGATTGCGTGGTTTTCTGAATGTTCGCGCTGCGATCTACAATTACGGGTGCTGCACCACCATGCTCTAAGGCACAACGGGTGCCAGGTGACAGCTTGCTTCGTAAACTCCATCCCACTTTAGCAGAGCCAATAAAGCTTAAGAAAGCTATTCGTTCATCGGTTGCAAGTTGTTCCGCCAGGGTATTATCTTCCGTAATCAAGGTTTGACACCATCCTTCGGGAAGTCCGGCATCGCGGACTAAGTTGATGAGTTCAATGCAACATAAAGGAGTGGTGGAAGCAGGCTTAATGATGACCGGGCATCCCACTGCGATTGCTGGAGCAACTTGATGTACAATGAGATTTAAAGGATGGTTAAATGCAGAAATAGCTGCTACTACGCCAATAGGTTCTTTAATTGTAAACGCCCAGCGATGCTCGCTTGCAGGAGTAAGCCCCATAGGAATTTCTTGGCCCGCGAAATGTCGCAATTCTTCTGCGGCATCGTTTAAGCCATCTATGGCCCGTGTTACTTCAATTGCTGCGTCAGTTAATGGTTTTCCACCTTCTTGCGCAATGAGTTTGGCAAAATGATCCTGCTTAGAGGTTAATAATTGGGCTGCGCGTTTTAAAATGTCCATGCGCTCATAGGGCTTGAGCCAATTTTTGCGATTTTTTAGTGTTGATGCAGCGGTATCCAGCTTTAATTTAAGCGCGTGTTCATCATCGACAGGAATTTCTTTAATTAAGATCCGATCAAATGCTTGAACCACTTGCAGTGTTTTTTTCATGAAGTTCCCTTTTTCACTGATGCTGGGGGTAGACGTTTTTGTAACTCATCGACCAGAACACGTTTATTTTCTGAATAATCAATTGGGAAAATAACAAGCTGAACCCCCCCAGCAGTAAATGCGTTCTCCAGAATGGATCGAAAATCCTCTATTTTTTCCACTCGGGTTCCATGTGCTCCATATGCCTCAGCATATTTTATTAAATCAGGATTTGTAAATGTCATGCCGAAATCAGGGAAATGATCCACCGCCTGCTTCCAGCGAATCATTCCAAATGCATGATCTTCAATCACTAGGACTACCAGGTTTAATTTCAGCCGAACCGCGGTTTCTAACTCTTGGCTGTTCATCATAAACCCTCCATCGCCACATACCGCCATTACCCGGCGATTAGGATATAAAAGTGAGGCCATGATTGCTGATGGAAGGCCAGCTCCCATTGTTGCCAGAGCATTGTCAAGAAGGAGGGTGTTTGCCATTTGCGTCCGATAATTGCGGGCAAACCAGATTTTATACATCCCATTATCCAATGCGAGAATTCCATCATGTGGCATGACTTGCCGTACGTCATAGACCATGCGTTGCGGGGTAAAGCGATCTTCAGTTGCTCGCGCAGCGATTTTGTTCAAAATATCTTCGCGTAAATGTAACAGTGCGTTTGCATGGGGAAGCTTGCCTTCGAGTTTGTCCGCAAGCAAATTTAATGAAGGCCCCATATCACCTATAACTTCGGCTTGTGGAAAATAAATTTGTTCCACTGTAGCAGATTGATACCCAACATGAATGACCTTAAGATGACTGCCCATGATAAAGGGGGGTTTTTCTACAGTACTATGACCAATGGTTATAATTAGATCCGCTTGTTCTATCGCTTCATGTACGTAGTCCCGTTCTGAAAGGGCTGCGGTTCCCATATAAAGCTCGGTTGCTCCCGAAACAGTCCCTTTGCCCATCTGGGTGGTGAAATAAGGAATTTTTGTTCGCAAAATAAATTGGGCAAGCGCGTTAGTCGCTCGGGGACGAGATGCTGCTGCACCGAGCATCACCAGAGGTCGCTTGGCTTGTATCATCATTTCTGCAGCGCGTTTTATAGCCGCTTCACTTGCTACAGGATATTCAATAGTGTGTGGTGGAATGAGAGGAACGTTTTTGATTCGTTCTGCGGCAATGTCTTCAGGAAGTTCTAAATGCACAGGTCCTGGTGTTTCTGCTTGAGCAAGATGAAACGCTTCGCGCACAATAGTGGGGATCATCGACGGTGATATAATTTGGCGCGACATCTTTGTTAAAGGTTGCATGGTAGCTACGGTATTCACCATTTGAAATCGCGCCTGATGGGAGGATAATATTCCCTTTTGTCCCGTTATCATGATCATAGGCATCTCACCCAAAAGCGCATAGGCAGCTCCAGTAGTGAGATTTAGTGCTCCAGGGCCAAGAGTGGTCATACATACGCCGGGCTTTCCGGTTAGTCGCCCATAGGTCGCTGCCATAAATGCGGCTGCTTGTTCGTGTCGAGTAAGCACCAGTTCGATTGATGAGTTGCGAAGGGCCTCGACAACATCGAGATTTTCTTCGCCAGGAATACCAAAAATGTGTTGGACGCCCTCATTCTCAAGGGCTGCAACTAAGAGCTCGGAACCTTTGATCATAATATTCCCTCATAGAGTTCAAAATGTTCTTCTCCCCATATTATAAACCAAACTGGATCATATTTTTTATAATATTGCGGAAAGATACTCTGAGAAGCTACGGTAACGGCAAACGAATTGGTTGTAAAAATTGAACACAGGGGTCTTGTAATATACAATTATAGAGTCAATAGTAATATCAATGGCACATCATGCAAACCGATGTTAGAAGGTAAAAAATATGAGTGATGGCAAACTTGAAACTCTGGAACAAGTTAAAGTTCATAATAAAAAGAAAGTAGCGCTTGTTGATATTGATGGATGTCTTATTATAGAGGGTAAACTTAATGCCGATCTGGTGGAGCGACTTCGTCAGGGGGGGTACGATGAAATCATTTTATTTACCCAGAGAAGTAAATTTGTCCAGTCATTAAGCCTACCGAGACAACTCTCAGAAGATGAAATCAAAACCACGAATGATGCCGTTTCACATCTCTCAGAGGCACTAGGAAAGCCTGTTAAGGTATCTACTTCTGTAGATTTTATGTTTGATGGACCGTTTACTTATTTTGAGCAATTAAAAACTACTGAAGAACTCATCCTTAATAATACAAGTAATTTAGCCAAACTTCGTTCTCATCAAGCAGACAAAAGAAAAATAGAGGAACTGGGCGGAGAGGCAGAATCTGCACGTAATAAATTAAAAGAAATAGAAGTAATCAGACGACGTTTACTTACGGATAATGAGTTAGCAGAAATAGAGGAACTAAAAAAACAATTAGAAAATGAAATTAGTGAGGAAAAAAAAGTCGTCGCAGAGTATCAATCTACGCATGAAGAATATAAAACTACGGACGTAGATGGATATCCTGTGAACAAGGAACAACAACTAATAAATTTGCGGGAAACCTTGACTCAAGATGGTTCTGAATTGGAAGAAGATTATTTTGATGACAATTATTTAAATCTACAGGAACTCGAAGGACTTGAGAAGAAACCAAATCGTTTCGTGGTATCAAAAGGCAGAATAATGTCTTTTGAAGAAGTAGAGCTTAAACTCAGCAAAATAAATGATGAAATAGCCACAATAAGAAGTCAATTTGAACTTTTTATTCGCGAGCTTGGCATAGATCCGGCTATTGCCGTCAAGATGAATTACAATGAAAGGGGCCAATTAGCGGAGCCAAAAAAAACTGCCGTGATAAATTTACAAAAACTGGATGATATTCAGAATGCAATTAAAGAGGAAAATAGTCTTGGGAAAGCTCTGAGCACCGCAGAATTTTATATGTCAGCACAATCAAAAACCAATAGTATTATGGGGATTAAAGAGGAACTACATAAAATAAGCCATCCTGATTTTTCAGAAAATGTTAAACTCAAAAAAAAAGAACTATCCGATTTAAGAAAACAATATGAAATGCTATTGAAAGACAAGTTTGGAATCACGGTAAAGGAAGCGAGTGCCAAAGACATCGAGAAATGGAGAGAGCCGCATAAAACAGCAGTTACTAATTTCCAAAAGGTGCTTAAGAGTGAAAACGATCCTGTTGCAGTTTATCTGTCCAAAACATCCGTCCCAACGCTTACAGAATTAAAAGAGTCATTCAGAGCGCTTTATATTACAACGGTATATAGTCCTGCTAACCTAAAACAGCCAAGAGATCATGCTCAATACGAAGTGACCACAGATACTGCCAATAATACAACAGATCAATTTAAACAAAAATATCAAGCGCTTAAAGGCGATAGATTAAAAATTAGTATCTTAAAAGATTTTAAATCACAGATTGAACAATTTACCACGAAACAAGAAATAGCAAAGTTTTTGGAGGCATATAAATTAAGCCCGGAATATCAAACTCTTGCGACTGGACAAGGGGCGTTTACTCAAGGAGCTCATAAAGTTGGGCTTAGTAGTTTGATTACGACCTCTTCAGTCGATGCTATTAATGATATGGTTGAGGATGCTCTCAAAATAATTGAGGATTCAAATAAAGTAAATCCTAAAGGATGAAGTCTACTTCTGCTTATTATTGTATTACTCATGGGTTTGACCTTGAGCAATTTAGAATGACACCCTAAGGGCTCATACAAAATTTTTAAGAAAGGGAAATGATACTTGAGTCGCGCTGTTATAGTGAAGAAATATACGAGGAGGAGTTACCACTTCCCTGTGGTTTTGCATCATCCATGACGCCTTCAATTCCGTTTCAAACATCCACTGTTATTTCCTCGTTATGTAAAGCATAGCAAGAATCCTCTAAAGCTCATAATCCTCAATGCTTAAAGGTTTGTAAGAGATTTCTTAAAATGGACATGCACAATTGGTTTTTTCTATAAGAGCAATTTGAGAAGCCAATTCTATTTATCCGGTAATACATCAATTTTGTTTACAAAGCATTTGGTTTCGCCACTCCAGGGAAGAGTAAATGCATCACAATGATAGCTGATAACCACATGTTTATTATTTTGCATGGCAAAGTCAGCTTGTTCTACCAGTTTGGATTTGAATTGTCCAAGGGTGAAATGAAAAGCACGCCCACTTGCTCCACTCGCATTTTCCAAACCGCCAAGAATCATTTCTCCTTCATAGGTTCCCCAAAATCTACCTTCTTTGGCAACCTTGACAATGACCCCAGATTTTTGTCCTTTTTGTACGGACCAGCATCCCGTTAATAAAAAAGCAGAGATGAGTATAATGAATGGTAAGAATATTTTTTTCATAGTTGTATTCTATAGTTTGAGTAGTAAGAAACTCATAGTTGATTTCTTTATATTGTAAAGCAGTTTGGTAATGGAGTAATCAGAATCACAATTGATTTTTTCTATTCGCTATAGCGTCTCACTTTTTTTAGTAAACGTATTAATTTAATGTTGAGTTTATTTTCAAATTCAGAAAGGACATTTTGATAGTGATCTGCCTGCACGTCAGAGACTGTAGCCTTACTTGCAAATAAAATATAATTATCACTTATAGTAGGGCAGATAAATAGTTCAGCAAAATAATCGCGCATGTATTGGATGAAGGTAGAGTGTAACTCAGGAAGTTCATGAAAATTAATAACCAACCAACCTGAATCGTCCAAAACACGATAAGCTTGTTCGATAAACTTTTGTTGAATTTGAAATGCGTCCATTCCATATTCGTGATACATATCAGCGAAAATCACTTGCGTTGTCTTATTTTTTTGAAATTTCATGGCAACGTGGGCGTCTGCGATTAATATTTCGATATTTGGGCTTTGCGGTAATTGAAAAAAATCCAGTGCTACTTCATAAACCTTCTCACGTAATTCAATACAGAAAAGCGAGCACTGGGGGAAAAGAAAATGAAGGCAATGAATCAAACTTCCGCCTCCTAAACCTAATAAAGTAATATGCTCAGGATTTATAAATGCAAGGACTAATAGCATGGCACGTGTGTATTCATGTACAGGGATATGGGGGTATTGAATATAAATACCCGTCTGATCATAAACTGGATCGAAGTTTAGCGCCCTTATATTTCCTCTATCAAGAACAAAAATATTGCCCCAAGAATCATAGGTCTGATAAATTATTGTTCTACCAAAAAAATCCTCATCGGTTGCACTCAATTTATATATCCTTGATCCTCTATGTTGCCCACTACTCAACATCCCCCCTTCGACCTGCCTTTGGGAAAGGCTCGAAGAGGGGAGCAAGAGTTATCTATAAGCCACCCGTTTATAAATTATAAATTAGATGAGTATGTCGTTGTAAGACTCTCTTCTTCTTTGGATTTATTTCCTTGAACGGCAAAAACACCGAGTTGGGTTGCTGTTTTTGCACTACCCGGCATCACAGATGTCTGCATTGATTTCTTAGTCAACAGCTTTTTATCATCCAGCAGTACTTTTCCATTACTGTCATTGATCGTTAAATGCAGGGTTTCATTGTTTTGGTATTGTTTTGGCTTAAGTGCTACAAATTGACCCGACATGTCATAAGAGCAAACATATTCCTCTGATTTCGCCTCAAGAGTGGTATTATCAATCACTTCCATACGACAGTTAAATAACTCCCGTGCAGCAGCCCATTCCTGCAGCTTATCTTTTTTATCTAAAGCCTCCACAAAATCAACAGTATCCGTCGTAAGGACGAGTGATGCAAATAGCTCAGCGACTTTATGCAAAACCTGCGGCTGAGTTCTACCATAACTCAAAATGAAAAATTTATTGCGCACTGAAACCAGAAATGAGTCCTTTTTCAAGGCATCGATAGATTCTTCTATATCAGTACTTAGTTTTTGATTGTGGCCTATAGTATTTTCGCCATCGGTAAATAATAAAACATTATTGTGTTGCGACGATTTTCTAAGCATGGATAGTTGCTCGGAAACTGTAGCAAAAAGACGAGTTAGACCTGTGGCTCTTAAACCATTGATATCTTCGGACAATTGAACAAGGTCCTTTCTTTGATAACTGCCTATGCCCACCTTTTTCGTCTCATCGTTAAATTCGGTGATATTAATCACGGCATCAGGTTGGAATTTGAATAGGGCATCAGCAAATTCAACCACACTCTTTTGCAACTTGGTTAAGCGTTCACCTTCCATACTGCTGCTGGTATCTAAAACAAAATGATAGGTTGGGGGTGTCAGCGCATCAGGAACAAAAAAGTAAGGAGTGACTTCAAGCGTGTCCTCGCTAACCTGTTTTTCTGCATAAAAAACTTTTTTTTCTTCAAATGAATTTGAGTGCGCTAAAAGTAAAGGTTTTTTACCATCAATTAAAATGAGTTCTTGTTTGTGACTTTTAAGAAACTCTTTCAAATTAAATTTAATTTTATCGTCTTCAATATGAATGAATTTATAATTTAATGAATTAAATAAGGGGGCAAAAGCGGCGGACGGTAAAGGTATATTCAAGAACTCCTGTGGTTCATCGATGGTAAAATCGAGTCCGCTGAGTTGTAAAACATTCAATACCGCAAGGCAGGATTTTTTATGGGTATCCGCTGTTACACTATCAACACAGGTTGCTTGTGTAATCTCGTCAGTCAATAAATCAGCCAGCGTTACTCTTTTCAAGGCCGGTTTTACGGTGTTTTGTTGTAGAAGCTCTTGCAATTCAGTTGCCAGATTCTCATTTTCCTTTGTAGTTTTTGGATGGAAAACGACGCGCTCATCATGACAAACCACTTCGGTATTGTCCAAATGGACACCCATCGCGTTCAACAATTCCAACATATTTTTTGTGCGCAGCATATTATTTGCAAGATGCTTCATAAAACTCCCCTTTTATTAAAATAAAAACAAGTGGTTGAGGATAATACACAGAATTAAAAGGGAATAATAGCGAATTATCGATGCGCTATTTCCGTCTTAATTGGAATGCAGTGCGCCGCTTTTTTTTATAAATAAATCCACTGAAATGGCTCACGGAGAATGGTCTGATTTTGTTTCCTTTGAGGTAAATTTAAGCTAATGATATGCTTTGGACTATTTTCCCTAATTGATGTGATCGGGGATGCCAACAGATAGAGAATATTTAGCAACCCATCGCTTAAAAATACAGTTTCTTAACCCTGGCTTTAGTATCAGACGAGTCGTTGATTTTTTTAGGATTTCTAAAAATGGGCCGCTTTCATCAACCCACATATCGAGGAATCATAGGGTGTAGCACGATGAGCTGGGTTGTTAGGTACTTTATTCGCCAATAATTTTTATTAATACTCTTTTATCCCGACATCCATCGAATTCACCGTAAAAAATCTGCTCCCAAGGTCCAAAATCAAGTGCTCCTTCAGTAATCGCGACAACTACTTCTCGTCCCATTATTTGCCTTTTGATATGGGCATCCCCATTATCTTCCCCAGTGTTGTTATGTTGATAATGGGATATAGGACTATGCGGCGCCATTTCTTCTAACCATTTTTTATAATCCTGATGCAAACCCTCCTCATCGTCGTTAATAAAAACCGATGCAGTAATGTGCATTGCATTAACTAAAACAAATCCTTCTTGTATGCAGCTATCGTTCAGACATTCACGTACTTGTTCGGTAATATTGATAAAACCCATACGCTCTGGAACGTGGAACCATAATTCTTTTCGATACGATTTCATTGCAGACCTTAGTGATAAAATTTTGAAAATAAAGCCAAGAATATTACTCAAAATAATAACCATGACAAGTTGTAAGAGTTACGTACCAACGGTGTGCTGGTCCATAAAATGTGCCTTAATGTTCTCACGTTAGTACGCAAAGCATTTTTTCAGCGACCATTAAACTCGGTTTTTTGGCTTTTTGGTGATATAAGCCATAACGATTCGCTCCCAGTAACCGATATTCAGCTTCTCCATTCGAAGTTTTGGTTTCACTATGTTTTTTTTCAGAGAGAGGCGCAATTCTTGTGATTGGAGTCAATTCAGGTACGGGACCTTTTTGGGTTGCAAAAATATAATGAGTGACGCTTGCTCTTAATTCAAGGGCTGCTCGCGTGGCGGCTACGTCTTTGGGATATAGATAATATCCATAACGAGTCGACTCCACATTGAAGAGATTCATAGGAAGGTAGATTTCAGAATTAATTGAAGAATAAGGTCCAATATTGAACCCAAACTTTAAACGTTTGTTCTGAAAATCAATAATTTCTAACTTAGTTGGGGAATAGCCTTTCCCTCCAGGGGTATAGCTGATAAATAAGCCGCCCAATTTTACTCGGTTTAAGTTGTGCCCACTTTTCTTGATAATAAAGTCCTCCTCCCCATAAAGATAACTGTCCAATTCTTCGGGTTGAATTTTTTGTAATTGTTCAAGGTGAAACAACTCGCCATCAAATATTTGGCTGGCATAGCGCGAGTAATCGTCTCCAACACTCCGTTCCTGTTGGGGGTAATTCACTAAATAAGGTTTAATCTTTGAGTATTTGTAGTCTAAATAAAACAGTTGCTGAAGAAAAAAATGGCTGCCTGAGAGTTGACAAATCTGATTCACATTCGTTAACCCTGGCACCTTTGCGAAACAATTTCCGAATCTTTTATCTAAGTCTCCAGTGGTGACTCGACAGTCAGGAAAGGGGGCGCGATCAATTTGAAGTTTCCACTCATCGAGTATGGAAATTACCTCCTCCTGAAGAGGGTGTTTTTCCTTGTCCATTGGATGTTCCGTTTGAATTAATTGAACGTGTTCGAATAGGTGGTCAAATGGATGTTTCTTGGTAAAAATTGTGCTTGATAATGTTTGTGGAGGATAATGCGCGAGTATTTTTTTTAAAAACAGTAGATTTGTTTCATGACGTTCTGCAGATGAATGCATCAGTCGTTTCAAATCCTTTAACATCTGGAGCCTCCATTTGATTTGACTCTCAAGCGAATGCTCCGTAAGATTTTTTTCAAAGGAGTTAAAAAAATCTTCCAATAATTCTACATGTTCAAGAGCTGAATCAGGAACCAGGCGCACATTGTGTAAATAACACCATTCAACATTAACTTGGCTCAAATCGATGTTGCGCATATCCAGATTAATAAGTTGAGCATAGGCTAGGTTCACGCCGGTAAAATCAGCCCCATCAATGAGGGTGCCATCAAGCACAGCACCACTCAAATTAGCCCCTTTCAAATTTGCTTGTCGCATATCAGCGAAGTTCAATGAGCTACCGCTCAAATTAGACCATTGCAAATTTGTTTGTTGCATATTGGCAAAATTCAATAAGCTACTACCTAAACGTGCATATCTTAAGTCTGCATGAGCTAAGTTTATTTTGGACATATCCATCAAGAAGAAAGAAGTATGAAAAAGCGGCACATGCGATAAGTCTGCATCAACCAATTGGATACTTGGAAAATAGACAGAGGGTAAAATATTGAGGTAGCGTTTAGGAAAGGTTTTTAGAAATAAATCGAATAATGCGCTTACTTTCGCCAACATACTGTGCTCTGAATGAGTAGATTGACTTGCTATATCAATCTCTAGGCTATTTTGGATAAGTATCAGTAGATGGTCTCTCGTCTTTTCATCAAGATGCGGAGCAGTGCAAATCCTTTTTAATTGTTCGATATTGGGAAGCCTTTGATGATGCCGAGTCAACATGTAGCAGGCCACCTCATAATCAGACATTGGCATTTTATGTTCAACCAGACTTTTTAGAGCCTTGTATTCACTTGTCCGTTGGTATCCTTCAACAAAGTCAAAGGCTTCTTTTGGGGGGACCTCATTTAAATGGGCGAGAACTTGCACTGGATTTTTTTTAAAGCGCACTGCAAAAGCAGTACCTGCAGTATTTGAAAAATCTTTTGAAGCAAGCTGGGCGGAGATTAAATCCTCTACATCCAAATGAGACAAAATACTCACTTTTAACTCTTCTGGCATCGAAAAAAAAAGATGCTCCTCCTTTGATGGCATGATAAAAGACATTGCCGTCTGTTGGTCACTCAATTCAGCGTGCTTCATAAGTCCAAATAATTCATACGTTGTTAATTTCAAATCATCAATCTGAGCACAAAGCTGATCTAGCAAGTGGGGCAGTTCATCATCAATCTTATGGTGGGGTATGTCTTCAGCGTTATGCTTTGTATCAGTATTGGGGAGTCGTTTAGCAAAAGCATTGATGATACTGGTTTGCAGTGCTTCACATGTTAAAAAAAATACAGTCCAGTGGTTGCGAACTTGGGTATCGTCAAGTTCATTTTGCAGGGCAATCACATAGATGAGATTCTCCCACTGATAAAATTCTTGTAGATTTCCAATCCTTTTCTTTAGTGACAAAAGAATATGAATCATCTTATAGGACAAGGGATCAGTGCCTTTGAGTAGTTCAATACTGAGCGCGCCATAAAAATTGAAGAAGTTTTGTAATTCACAGAGCTGGGTATTAAATCGTTCTATGTGGGATAGTAAATCGGTAATACTGCAGTTGGGTATATGAGGATAGATCGTTCTAAGTTGTTGTCTTAAATTTTTCATACTAATTCCTTTTCAATATAAGGGATATGAGATATTGGGCAAGCAATGCTTTTTTCTGTTTCGAATTCTAAACAATCACGAATAGTCAGCGAGTACCATTTCTATCTCCATTTCTAAGTGAGGAATTTAAAAAACTGCGATTTCAAATTCCTCACATCAGCACGCAAAGCATTTTTTCAGCCACCTTTGAATGTGGTTTTTTGGGTTTTTGGTGATATAAGCCAAAGGGGTTTTCTCCCAATAACAGATGCTCAGCGTTCTCAATTGAGGAGGGGGATTTAGTTTTTTTATCCTCGGAGAGGGGCGCGATTCTTGTGATTGGAATTAATTCTGGTACAGGGCCTTTTTGGGTAGCAAAAATAAATTGGGTGATGTTTGCTCTTAACTCAAGAGCTGCTTGAATAGCAGAAATTTCATCAGAGTATAAATTACATTCAACAGTTGTCGCCTTATCATCGAATACATTCAAGGGAAGATATAGTTCTGTTTTTAAAGCGGAATACCGGGAGGAATCGATAGTAAACCCCGAAGTTAAGCACCTGTTTTCATAATCAATAATCTCAACCTTTGACAAGCAGGAGCCTTTTCCTCCCGGGACATAACTGATGAATAAACCACCTAATTTGACTCTGTTTAAGTTGCGGCCGCTGTGTTTAATAATAAAATCTTCCTCATTATAAAGATAATGGTCCAACTCTTCAGGATGAATTGTTTGTAATTTCCTAAGGTCGAACAATTCACCATCAAATATCTGACTCGCATAGCGTTGTGAATGATGCATTGCCTTCAAATTATCTTGGGGATAACTCACTAAATAAGGCTTAAATAATTTCTTTTGGTTCGTGCCGATGAAATAAAATAGTTGCAGAAGAAAAAAATGATGAGTGGAGAACCGACAAATTTGATTCACATTGGTTATATCAGGAACTTTGGTAACGCAGTTATAAAAATTGTTTCTTAATTTCTTGAAGCGGATGGGCGTATCCGGAGTGAGATGATCAATGCGCTCTTGCAATTTATCTAATATGGAAATCATTTCAGCTTGCAGAGGGAGCTCTACTTCCTCTATTTCGTGATCTACCTCCAATAATTGGGATCGTTCAAATAGTTGTTTGAATGGATGTTTTTTGCTGAAAATAGTGCTCGTGAATGTTTCAGGAGGATAATGCGCGAGTATTTTTTTTAAAAACAGCAAATAGGTTTCCTGGCTTTGTGACAATGAACACATTAATCGTTTTAGATCCTTTATCATCTGAATTCGCCATTTCATTTGACTTCCATGAGAATGATGTTCAAGATTTTTTTCAAAGGATTTAAAAAATTCTTCCAATGCCTCGACATGTTCAAGAGCAGCATCGGGAACCACACGTACGTTTCTCAAGTAAGTCCATTCAACATTAAATTGACTCAAGTTAACGGTACGCATATCCAGGTTAATAAGCTGGGCATAGGCTAAGTTGGTTCCTGTAAAATCAGCACCTTCAATTACAGTACCGTCAAGTTTTGCTCCACATAGGTTCGCCCACCTCAAATTAGCTTGTTTCAATATAGTTTTACAGAGGGTGGTGTATCTCAAATCGGCATGGTTTAGGTTGGCTTGTTGAAGAAAAGCATTGTCCAAGCAGACTTTTACGAGCTTGGTATGATGTAAATTTGCATGCTGCAAATTTGCTTTCTTTAAAGTGCTGGATTCCAAATTTGCATAACTTAAATTTGTGCCACACAATCTTGTCGCAGACATATCCATCCTAACCATCTGCTTATGTGATAGCGGAGCATGAGATAAATCAATACCCACAAGATTAACCTGGTCAAAGTCGATGGAGGGTAAAAGATTGAGATAGCTATTTAAATAATTGGTCAGAAATAGCTCGAATAATGCATTCATTTTTTCAGGATTTTTGGGTAAACAACCGGCTTGACTCGCTATATCAACTTCCAGAGTATTTTGAAATAGAATTTGCAGATGCGTTCTCGTCTTTTCATCTAGAGAAGTGGCGGTACAAATAGTTCGCAGCTGTTCAATATTGGGAAGATGGCTATCGTGTCGAGTCAGCATGTAACAGGCAACTTCCTGATCAGACATTGGCATATTATGTTCAATCAGACTTTTTAGTGACTTGTATTCAGTGGTGCATCGGTATCCTTCAACAAAGTCATATGCTTCTTCAGCAGTGATTTGATTTAAGTAAGAGATAACTTGTGTTGGATTTTTTTTAAAGCGTGCTGCAAAAGAGGCCATTGCAGTATTCGATAAATCCTTAGAGGCAAGCAAAGTTGATAATACATCTTCTGTATTCAAATGAGAAAAGATACGGGCCTTTACTTCTTCTGGCAAGGTAAAAAAAGGGTGCTCATTTGTTGGCGTAAGAGAGGGACCTAAAGTGTGTTGGTCACTTGACTCGGAATCGTCCAAAAGGAGAATAAATTCTCTGGCTTTCAGTGAAAAATTAATGATCTGTACATAAAGATGTTTTATTAACTGGTATCGTTCATCTATGTCTTTTGGGGTATGGCTTGTATCATTTTCGGATAGTCTTTTATTAAAAATGTTAACAACATGGGTTATCATTTTGTCGCACATTGAAAAGAACGCAGTCCAATGATTTCGGAATTGTATTTCATTAAGTCCATTTTGGAGAACAATTATGCAAATGAGCGCATCGACTCCATAGAGTTCATCAACAAAAGCCATCCATTCCTTTAAGTAGTCTATTCTTTTCTTTAATGACAAAAGAATATAAATCATTTTCGGTGGGAAGAGTTCAGTACTTTTGTTGAGTAGTTCATCATTTGGAACGCTATAAGTATCACAAAATTGTTGTAGTTTACGCAGCTCGGGAGCCAGCCTCTCTGCTATGCTGATTAATCCTCCAATATCTGACATTTGTGGATAAATTTTTTTAATTTGAAATTCATTTAATTTTTTCATTATTTAATTCCATTTCAAAACGTAGAGATTGCACGAGAGATCGAGCAAAAAAAATCTCTTAGTTACGCATACTGAAAACAAGAGTTGAATCAGTTGCCAAATCGAATGAGAAAAATAAGACCTAACGGTTGTAGATTTCCTGAATAAAACGTGAAGGGTTAATCAACGAGAACCAAGAGGATAGTTAACTTATAATCTTTCTCAACCGCCGAACTGCTTTTGATAAGATTGTTAAGTTACCTGTCCTCCATCATTACCATCCACTGGAAGTAATGAATCAGCTAATAATTAAGAGAATTTTAAATGTTTGATAAAAAAATTTAAAGAAGGTTTTCTCAAAGATGAGCAAGCTCTTTTGCTGCACTCAGATCCAGTTTTGTGATTAAGTAAAATACGTGATCCATTTCCTGGGTCGAAAAAGAATTCTTTAAAAATTTCATAGAGCGATAAGTCAAAATAAGTGCTTCTAATGCCAAGCCAGGTTCCCAAGTTGTCAAATGATGTTGCTCGATTATTTCTAGCATCAACCTTAAATAGGGTTTTAAAATAGATTGTTCATTTGCTTCAAGTAATGATTCACACAGGGCCATATAAGAGAATAATTTTACTTTGTTGCTGATGGACTCTTTATGGAGCAATTCAAGTTGTTGTCGCGAGACATCTGGCTTTTTCGTGTTGAATTGAGCGATTACCTCTTTTATTTCTCGCAGTTGATTTTGTTCGATTACAGATAGATTTTTTTCATTATTCGAAATTTGCGCGCTTTTTTTAGCAATAATCTGACTAAGTTGCCCTACATATTGGTCACTTACAAAAGGAGTCTTGTCGTTAAATCTTAATTTTTCAATTCCAGAAATTCTTTGGATAAAATGAGCCAATTCTTGTTTCGCAGTTTCATAAGCAGCATTAAATACTCCATCTAACCTTTGCAAGGCATTAAGACTTATTAAATTTAAATCCAGCCAAAAAGGTTCTTGAGGAATTATTTCTTCTGCTGTGGCTACTATTTCAGCCCAATCTCCGGTATCTTGGACTTTTTTAATCCGTTCTTGATTGAAATATTCAGGAGCCTTTACAAGGGTAACTCCATTGTCGTTAACAGGTATTCCGGTTATTCCACCCCAGGCTGCAACACGATTTAAATAATAAGCATAAGGATTTGCTCGATCCTTCTCCATAAGCTCTCGAGCGAATTGAGTACATAGAATAAGGGCGGGTTCTAAATTAACACTTGATTGATTCTGTAGATTTGAGCTAGGCAATTCTGTACTCGATTTATTTTGTACAGGTGTGTGGACGGTGATTACCTCGGTTGCTTCTATTTTTTTTTGTAAACTTGAAAAAAGATCGATGTGTACCCCTCGAGTGAGTAATTCCCGCTCGAGATTTTTTAAGGTGTTAAGAATGGGATGTAGAAACTCTTCGTCGTCCGTACTTAATTTAACTTGTTTTAAATGATTCAGCGATTGAGTTGCATACCAGTTTAGCGTCTCAATTTTGGCTTTCATTCGTCCTTGGGGATAGGCATCCTCCCAGAAATTTACAATAAAATCTAAAAGAAAATTTAATCCCGCAGCCAGTCCTTTAAATTGATATTGATGAAATAAACCATAAGCCAAATAAGCAGCGATTTGAATGTCTTTAGTATAATAGGTGAGTAGCTCAATCGAATTATCAATAATACTCAGCCAATGCACATCCGAGGATTGCCCGATTCGCGATAATTTTTGCACTTCATTGCGAATTAAGGCGTATTGAGTAAACTCATAACATTGTTCCCCAGCTCTGTTGGTCCCAGGAATAGGTTGGGTTCCTAATTTATTAATTGAGTCAATATTAAACATCGTATTCGCCCTGAGCCCAGCAATCCGTGATGGTCCTTGGAAGCTTAGAGACATGAGAAAGATTCTGTTGTGCCACTTTGTAATCTTTTTGGGTTGCAAAGTATTTTTCAATTTGCCACATGATGTCATGGCCACCCTTTATGTGGTAACTCACGCGAATTTTATCAATTTTGTGTGCTTTTAAAAATTTTGCATGTTCCGGAAAGTTATGCGGATAAAAATCTTTAATTCCAGTATCAAAGTCCTCTAAGAAGTGTAAAAAACCTTCATCTCCTGGATAAGGAATGACTAATTTAGTCCCTGGAAAAAACAAAGTAATCTCAGTTGGACCACAACTTTCTAATTGCCAATGAGAAATTTTTTGTTGTGAGGGATAGTTATAATTTTCTAAGGAATATTCTTTGTCCTTACATTCAACATGCAATATGGTCTTATAAGGCAGTACGGTAGCATCCACATCAAGATTTGTAGGCTGAGCGTAAATCATTAAGTTCACGGGAGAGCGCTCTTCAGGTTTTTGTTTTAAATGGCCTAATGCTTCCAGATCTTCATTGATTCTCATTCCAAAGGTTAACAACTGGTAATACTGCTCTTTAAAAGGAAACTCATGTCCCAGAATGTACCTGGGAAGAAAACGGCTTCCTATTTGTTTCATGAAGGGAAGTGCATATTTGTCGTTAAAAATCCAGACAAGACCCCCTTTAGCAAATAAAGTTTGATTCAATTCTTCGCCACTTAAAGCAATCGTTCGGAGATACACCTCATCGAGCCACTTCTGCTGGATATAGCACGATGCAAAACGATTTGTGTAGTCGATGTAGTAGTCCAATGGACCACGCATGAGGGTCCAAAAAGGATTCGAAGCATCGAGTTGGTCAAAATGTTCAAGCGCGCGTCTCATATCAACTAAAGACTGATAGGCTTGCATAACTAATGTAGATTGTCTGTCTACTTCAATTTGGCTTAAATACAACTCTCGGGAATTCGTATACGCTTTCACTGCTTGTACATAAGGTTCTTTATAAAGTTGCTTTAATAAATCACGATATTTCATGTACGACTTGGCTGCGTTCACCTGGGTGTTGAAATTTAATTTATTGGCAACACTTGGCGGTCTGTTGTAAACATTACTCGGACTATCGCCATTCCATTGAGAAGGCTTTTCTTGGAGTTTTTTCATCCAATCTGCAATCAAATTGGAAAGCTGCTTAAATTCTATTCCCTTCTCACTGCTATGACTGTACACCATGAGATCAGAAAATTGCAAAACGAGTTGAATCCAATGAGGCTTCGCAAAGGGAAGGCTACCTTGGAATTCTGAGGCTAAATCCTGCAAGAAGCCATTATAAGGGCTAGTGGTTTGCAACATATCATTGAAGGTTTGATCCCATTCATATTGAAAGGCTAGGGTTTTAGTTCCTTTGTAGAAATTAAGTGCAAAATTTTTCCATACATTAAGACGTGTTTCGGAATACCATAGATCAAAGCTACTTTTTGATCTGCTCATATCCATGTAGAGCGGTAAAGCATGATTAATTTGTATCAGTAACGATTGAATGGCTGCAAACCCTGCTTTGGTATATGCAGGGTCTATGAGGTAATCCCTGACAATATTGGAGCCTATCCAGAAGCTGTTTAATCCAAGCTCAGAGACATTATCTTGAGTATTTGCCCAAGCAAGAAGCCAACGCAAATCGGAAGCCAAAAGATGAGATTGATCAAGCCAGAGGGTTAATTTACCAGCCTCGCTACGCAGTTTTTCAGAATTTGGATTCCAAATTACATAATCTTTGTATAAGGGACCAAAGGTATTGAGAAATCGTTCCGGTAATCGATTGTATCCTAAGTATTTTATTTGCGGATTAGGCATTTGCATTAGCGTTGCCGGGCTTACACCACTAATAATTTTGGCTTGGATTAAATTAATCCGACTCACCATATTCTGGACCAAATAGGCTTTTTGGGTGTCCGTAAGACCTCCCTGAGTAAGCATTTGCTCCATTCGATTATCGAGAAGTACTAAAATATATTGTTTAAAATGCTTTACATATTGCTCGCTGTAAAAAGTATATAACCGATTTAAACCGCCTCGGTAAGGCAATATTTTAATTTGCAATTGATTCCTAAAAAGATCAAGTTGCCCCATCAAAACATGATAATCGCCAAATTGTAGTAAATTGGGTTCTAATTGATCCGAGAACGATTCTTTTTTCGGTAAAGGTTTGATCAATTCGACTAAACGATTTGAGGTTGCGTTATAGACATAAATTAGATAACCCGCAGCAAGAGCACCTGCAAAATACCAAACGCCTAGATATTCCCATCGCCGTTTATTACGTTGCTTTATTTCAGAGTTTAATAAAGACATAGGACGGATGAGAGAGAGCTGAATCTGATCAATAAAATCATAATAAAAAACACTCTCATTTTTACCGTTATGCTGATATTCACCCAGCAAATAAACCCCATGGAGTACTGCGGGTTCGGTATAAGGCGAGGAAGCAAAAAATAAACTTGTAAACCTTGAATAGTTTTCTTCAAGTTTTTTCACGTTTAAAGGAAAATTGAATACAGGGACATCGATGGGCTTTTGAGTATCAAACAAGACAATATCAATTACTTCATCTGCACGATTGCTGATGTATTTCAGTGGGGCTGTAGAAGTTGAATCTTTTAGTGGATTGGTTACGATATATCCCATGGCCTGACTCCATAAGTTATCAGGCATAAGGGCTACGTATTCATCAAAACCGCTCAATTCATTGCATTGAGTAATCAAAAAAAGTACTTGTTGACGGTAACCCGTCATAAGACTGACTTGATCCACTCTATCTTTCAATGTTCGAGCTAAGTGGGCTATATCAGATTTATCCCCATTTAAAAGCTTGGAGGCTGGTAGTTCGATAACAATTTGATCAATAGGGGTAATTGCTTTTTTTTGACTCTTAATGTGCTTTAGAAAATCAAGCCATTGTTTCTCTACGTTTTTTGATGGGTTGGATTCTAGTAGTTCCGCATCAACGCACCATATGGCAAAATGGTCGAGTACATAAACTTGATTTCGTTGCAGGGCTTCATCCTCAGCATCGCCAACCATAAAATGGGTATGTAGTTTCAATCCATTAGAAAGAAGAATTGTGGTTTTACCAAAAAAAATAATCCAGGGCATTTGCCAAAAACGCTTTGCCCCACCGGCGATATGATTGGTCTCTATATAATTCAGGGCATTTTCTAGAGTTAAGCGTAATCCTTCCGTCTCTATTTTTTTGCCGGTTTCTTTTGCTTTTTCAGCTTTTCTATTTTTATACCATCTCCGAATTGCCCACGTGATGCTATCGAGTATTAAGAATCCCAATAGCATTGCTAAGAAAATGAGTATTCCTACCCATATTGGATAATCTAGATGAAATGTTATAAAGGTGGCATACGCCCCCAAAATAACCACAAGCAAGATCCAAAAAATGATATGTCCTAATCGTCCCATTTGACTCTCTTGCTTACTTAATTAAATGTAAATAATTAGTAACTGTATTATTAATTACAAAATAAAAAAAGAAATAAATAATTAAAATCACCGGAATAGGTAGCAACCACCAAAGAACGCTTCGATACTGATCTAATTTTGGAGGGATAATTTGTAAATTATCATTCTTATAAGCTAACGGAAATGCAACAAATTCAGAGGGATAATTTGTCATGTCAAATCCCTGACTTAATTGTTCTAATGCAAAATTCTTATATTTTAATAAGTCAGGTTTATCTAAGGGTTTATGATATACCCCTTCAAATCCCAAAACCAAACATCGATAATAAATTCTTACGAGATCTTCTTGTTTGCTTGGAATTTTACTTAAGCGAACAAAAAATTCTTCCCCAGCACTAGTTGTATTAAAATATTCAGCTTGCAATAACTTATCTTGCCACTGTCTCACACCTGGCCAACTGGTTTTTTGGACCACTTCATCAATCCATGCACAAACCGCGAATAAAGCGGAATTTAGATTATGCTTATCCACTTCACTTTCTTTCATTTTAATTTCAGCGATTAAAGAAGTGACCTTCCCTCTGAATTCATCATAACTAACCGTCGCGAACTGATTTTTATTTAAATCCCACACGTATTTAAATAAATCATAAAAAATGGCTTGCAGATTCATTTACCCTCCTACCGCGACAATGTCAATCACTATGTCTACAGGTGTTTTACCAAGATAGAAGGCGACTTTTTGTTCCATTTCGATCTTAGACCACATAACCGATTTATGATCAATATGATAATAAAGACAATTCGCGCCTTTGGGTACTCCTTCTGGAGCGGAAATAAGTCGGGAAATTGGAGCTCCAGGTAAAGCAAAATCTATATAATTTTCTATTTCTGAATAAGCACATAACTTACCAAAATCTTGTATCATTTCAGCAATTTCTTCTAAATCATTTTGTGCATACATGACTAAGAAATAATTTCTGTTTTTTTGGATGAAGTTATGACCCAAATCGGCCCAATAATGAGTTTTTTCTTTAACCATGCGTCGAATACGATCGGGGTCTGCAGTAATGGCGATTAATAACTTATTCAACAACGCGACAATTAGATTAAAACTTTTACTCAAATTGCTGTGATCATAGACCGGTATTGCCGACACGTTACCACTTCCGCTTTCAAAAAAGTTAATTTCAGTAGAATAAAAACTTAGTTCACCAATCATATGTTGGAGAAGGCCATAGACTTGCCAGGGGTGAACTGTTTTGGCATTGAGATAATGTTCCATAACCGGAACATTTCGTAATAAGGAGCGTAAGGAAAATAAACGTCCGAAGTTACTTTTATCCACTTGGGTGCTATATGAATCAAGAGGTTGTTTGAATTTTTCTAACTTACTTGTGGTTTTAACCAAATCACTTAGAAGCTGATTCATTAATGAACTGAGATTATGGTGTGCGAAGAGGCTGACACAAGATGGATAAAAATTAGGATCATAGAGCACTTCATCTTTTGTTGTTCTTCTCAATTCTGCTACTTGGATGATCGAGTAATTATGGGTATTTTCAATTTCGAATTCCCAAAATAATTTGACTACATAGAATAAAGATCTAAGATGAGCTTGTGCTCCTTGATGATAGTAGTCAGGAAGTTCATCGCCCGCATTCCAACTAATAAAACGAGTATTCACGTTACTCAAATTATCTAGACTCTCTACAACAGTTACGTTGCCTATGTTTTTCGAAAGTTCTTTGACACCGATATATACTTTTAATGAGTTTGTATTCGCGGGCCAATCCGATATAAAGGAACGAGGTAAAAATTTGGCATTAACATCGATCTCAACAAACTCGCCAGTGGGTAAAAAAAAAGCCATTTTTTCCACATCAAAAATGCCGCTCTTTAATGATTTTTCATTCACTACCAAATCAGTAAATCCCCAAAAAAAGGGGGTTATATAACGTAAAAATTGAGAGTGGATATAATGCTGATTGAGTTCAGTATATTGGAAATGTTGTGGCTGTAAAAAAAGTCCATGTTCCCAATCAATTGGTGTATTCCAAATCATATTTATTTATCCCAATATTTTTTTAAGGACTCACGATTTTTCTGTTTCGTGATTTTTGTCGCTTTCGAAGAACTTTCAGTATAGTTAATTCCTCGTGACCCAAATTCAAGATAAATGGCAATTCGTCCCATCTCTTTTGTTTTTTTCCAAAATGTCAGTGGACTCCATTTCTTAAATACTGGGATTTCATAGACGCGTACAGCACTCGCAGGGGTTAGATTAAAGTATCCTGCAACAACCACGATTTTCTTTACCGCTGCAAAACGCGCAAGCGTAAAGGTTTGGGTCATCCCCGGCGCGATAAAAAAGGTTTGAATATGGACTTTCTTGTTCGTTTGCGTGACGTTATCGGCTTCAGTATCACCATTGAGTAATTGACTAATGCCTTCTGCAGTTACTATTTGATTTTGTACATCTTCTATTTTTTCAACCTGAACTACAGCAAACTTTAAAGTATGTTTTCGATGATCATATTGATTCAAATCCTTACTGGCTACTGCTCGAATAAGAATAGCATTATCTTGGTAGCTGCTGGCTAACTGCGGCTCTTTTTCTTTTCCACCTGTCGTGCATCCACCGAGCATTAGAAATAAAATACAAAATATTATTCTTAGCATGATGTTAATTTTATTATCCTTAACATGAGATGAGCGTTAATTAGTAACAAGCTGAATAGTCCCATATTATCAGAACTCTTAGGGAAACAATAGATCCCACCTATAGCCTCAATCCAAACTAAAATTACAATTCTATCAAGGACATTAAATCACATGAGAGGTCAAGCCGACGTTTAACAACTCCTAAAATTCAAATTCTAACTCTGGTTAAATGTTCTGATTCCAACATGCTCTAATGTTAAGTGACATTCATGCGAGCAGAGCTGTATATTATGTACTCATTTCAGCCAGTAGCGTACCTTAAACAGGTCAATCTCTTTTTGTGGTGACAGCCAACTGACCACACCCAAAATACTTGTGGTTTCACAGGTCAATCGTATGGGTTTGAAGCAACCCTTATCTAAGATGACTTCAATAAAATAGGAGAATGGTTCTCTCACATAGAGTTGAAGGAGTAATTTCAGGCGATTTATATTTTCGGTATTTGCTAAGAATGTAGGAAAAATATCCGCTTTTAAAGGACCTATAGAAATGAGTAAACTGTTGCTATTTGATTTAAACTGACTACCCAAATATGCAGTTTTGCTTAAGCAATGATTTTCTTTCCCCACCAGACAATATTGTTCTCTAGGGATATCTTGCATGGATCGGTAAAACGAGTAAACTTTGAATGGTACTTTAAAGTAATCATTTAAGAAACTCTGTAAACTCCAAATGGATTTAGTATCAGAAACCCAATGACTGGCATATCGCAAGAGATAATTGTAATCAGGTATTTTTTCGCGAACATCTTTGACCGCTAATCCAATAAATCCATATAGTGCTTTTTTATAGAGTTCATCGTTTTGTTCTGCAAATTGTTCGAATATTCTATTTTTTGACCATGCCTCAAAAAGCAGTTTGTAAAGCCTCTTATGTAAAATATCAAGTAAACATTTCATTTCATTAGAATCCAGATCATCATCTTGGATTAACTGTTCCGTATAAAATGTAGGTAGGGGAGAGGTCGTCCCATAAAGACTAAAAAAAGTGGCCGTTAGGGTAAATTGATTCTGTTCCTGATTTTTTTGAATTTGATGAATATCCGTTTTTGGAAAGGCCAAGCTCAATAAAGGAATGATCTCTAAGGTACCTTTAAGTCCATTTTTCGCTTCATAAGCCAAGAGATGACTGATCAAGCGAATTGCTTGGTAAAAATTAAAACTTTTAGGATCAGTAAGTAGTTTATCTAAGATATTAAGCTCGGGTTGTTCAACCTCGGTTGCCATTTCCATACCTCTTTAGTTCTCGCGTTTTGCAAATGTAATAGAGTAAATGTATTAAATGGCGCGTTGGATCCAAAAAAAGCATCCATAATGCAACCAAATACATACATATCTCCAATGCATCTAAAGCAATCAGGATCACAGATTAAAGTAATATGGGATCCTGGGATCATTTCCCCGTAGTAAAGACGTCGTGCTTTATCAACAATTATATTTTCGATTCCTTTTATCCTGCTCATATTGAGTTGATAATTCTCACCTTTTTCATAGATATATAAATTAAAAATATGCTTCAGGTGATTTTTATCTAAGAGTTGAAGTAAATTTAACGCTAATAAGGACTGAAAATTCCAGATTAAACCGCGATCGTAAGTTGGGACTAAGAACGATGAGGGCGGAATAAGATTTGTGTAAGTTAGATTCTCGGGTGAGCTATCCGTAGGTAAAATAATATCTCCTTTATCTAAGAGCCTGGTTAAAGCACCATTGCTACATACGAGTTCAATAGACAAAGTTTCATCAACAGGGAATTCCTTTTCAAAATCATAAAAAAAACTAATATAGGTGTTTCGACCCGGTCCCGTTACAGAAGGCCTGTGATGATAAATATACTTATAATTTAGATTGAGCTCCGGATTGAAATTTAATAAGTGATCATATGCGATCTTTTGCTTTTCTTGTTGGCGATAACCGGTAACCTTCTTTACATCATATACAATGTAGTTTTCATTAAAATCATTATTAGGGATAATTTGGTAATCAGGTTGTTTATGATCCAAAGCAATAGGTTCTGCATGATGAGTAAACAAATTAATTATAGGTACAGCATGCAAGATCAGTGGGAAATTATCTAAATTAGCTGCCCATGGGGGTACTTCTTCTAGTTCAATATTAATTTTAAAATCGAACTCATCCGTTCTTGTTTGCCAATTCTCCAAGCCAACTAGCCGAAGGAATAAAAATTTATACGGTTGATGAAGATATTCATATAAAACTCGATGGGGGTGGTGAATATTTGGTGGGGCAGGGTATAAAGTTTCTTCATTTTCGAATGCACAAGGTTGTAAATAATCCGGCGATAAAATCAGTTTATCTTCTCCTGGTGCTTCAATAGTAATTCTACGCACATATCGCTGGAGTAAAAAAAAGGTATTACTGGCATCATGCCAATTTTGATTAATAAAAAAGCGTAGGGAAGAGGCTTGCCAATTTTTTAAGGTAATCCCGCAAAGGTGACAATTAATTTCAATCTGACTTATTCCACTCATGGTGTCTTGAAAATTAATATCTGTAATTATAACGGGTTCCACGGTGAGAGGTACAGTGGTGCGAAAGATGCACTTTACGTCATTTATCGGGAGTGAGGCTAACTCGGTACCTTTAGCCACTTCAAGCGATTCGCCTAAATTAGCCTTAGGAATAAACTGGATCACTGAGGTGCTCGGTACAGGTTTTGAGTATTGAGAGAAAAATAATTGGGTTAAATCATCAACCATTCCAGGTAGCTTTTCATCAATTACCATCCGTACTTGGCTCGTAAGAAAAGCGACCCCTTCCAGGATGCGTTCCACATCGGGATCGGTGCTTTGTTCTCTGAGCAAAGGAGCAATCGCGGGGTAATGCTCGGCATATTCTCTGGCGAGCTTTCTTATTTTGTTTAATTCATTCTGGTAGTAATCGATTATCATGTCTCTACCTTGAGTTACAACGTAACAAGTACTCGACCTTTACTTGTTAGAATCGTAGTAAAATAAACTTTGAGGCCATCAAAGGATTGATTTAAATGCGCTAAAATATTACAGGTAATGGTTTGCTTTCCTGAGTCTATTAAGATTTTAGACACTTCTACAGAGGAAAGCCGTGGCTCATAGCGAAGAATGGTGCTCTCCAAATGAGTCCTCAGTTCCTCTTGGTATGCAAACGAATAATCCTCAACTAGAGTGGGTAATTCAGATAACCCGTATTCTCTGTCAATTAATGCGCTACCTTGTCTTGTAGATAATATTTTTTCAAGATGGTCACGTATCGATTCAATTAATATCGATGAATCCAATTTGGCTGACAAAAGGGAGCCTTGACGAGCATAGCGCCGTACTCGTTCAGTTAAACGCTCTGCTCTCATTAACCAACTCGCATTAATTTAGTTAAATCCCAGCCAAATTCCTGGTTATTCTTTTTATCCATTACTTTATAAACTGTGGGACGCATATCCACGATGAATAATGGTCCTGCTGGATGCGAATAGGCATAGTCTACTTCTAATACCTTAGCATTTTCTAAGGTGATTTCGACCGCCACTTCAACTTCGCCAGAAGCACTAGAGCGCAAGCAATGGATAAGAGCTGTATTTATATTTTCACCTGTAAAAATACTTTGAGTATGAGGAACCACACCTGCTTGATCCCATAACCCGGTAAGGCGAAAATATTGGCAATCGGGAACACCAATCAGTTGATTTTGTGCATCAAATGCTCGAGTAATCCGCTGTTTAAAGTCCAGAAGAGCAACCCACCCCTCATATCCTTTTACAGTACTGCTTCCTTTAACAACCCCTGAAGCTTGAGTGGTTATTTTTGCCATTAACTTATACTGGGTTCTTGCTACTTCACTATTGGGGAGCATAGGTAGCATGGCTGTTTCATTCCCATCGCTTTCTCTTGAAGCCACTTTTATTCTCCTTGTGTAAGATCGAGACTACCCGTTAATTGTAATGTTATATACGCACCCATGAATTTGAAGTGAGGACGAACAATTAATACACACTTATACCATCCAGGTTCGCCAGGAACATCCTCTACACTTACTTTGGCCAGTCTCAATGGTTTTTTTGCTCTCACTTCGGGAACTGGATTGTCCATATCAACAACATAAGCACCAATCCAAGTATTTAATTCACGTTCTATATCATCACGTTCCTTTGCTAGACCAATTTTTTCACGTTGTATTACTTTTAAGTAATGAGCAAGCCTGCAAATAATAAACATATAAGGAAACTGAGTCCCTAAACTATAATTGGTTTGTGCTGTTTTACCTTCAGGAGTATCTGGAAAATGTTTGGCTTTTTGAATTGAGTTCGCAGAGAAAAAAGCAGCATTATCTGCTCCCTTACGCATGGTGAGGGGAATAAATCCTTGTTCGGACAATTCATATTCCCGTCGTTCTGAAATGAGTAATTCCGTTGGGATTTTTGTTTGAATTTCACCCATGGCTTCAAAAAAGTAGGAAGGTAAATTCTCAACAGCACCCCCACCTTGGGGACCTATAATATTCACACACCAACGGTATTTAGCAAAACTCTGAGATAAGCAGCCTGCAAAAGCAAAAGCACTATTTCCCCAACAGAAGGATTCTTCACTTTTGCGAACATTTTCTTCGTAATTAAACGAACGGACACCATAAGATTCTTTGCCATAAGGCATACGTAACATAAATCGAGGTAAAACCAGACCTACATAACGCGCATCTTCCGATTCACGTAGGCTACGCCAGGCAACATAGACAGGACTTTCAAATATGGCTTCAATGTCATTTAAATGAGGCAACTCCGACATTGATTTGATGTTAAAAAACTCAGGGCCCGCAGCGGCAATAAAAGGTGTATGGGCCATGGAACAGACTGCAGCAATATTTCTGAGTAAGGTAACATCTTTATGACTTGGACCAAATGAATAGTTTCCGATTATTGCACCATAGGGTCTACCACCAAATTGTCCATATTCTTTTGTGTACACTTGTTTATATAAACCCGATTTTGGAATTTCAGGTGCATCAATAAAATCATCAAAAAGCTCGTCTTTAGATACATGGATGAACTCAACAAGGCTATTTTCGCGAAAATCTGTGCGATCCACCAAATACTTTAAGCTGCGCCATGCTGACTCAAGTTTTTGAAATTCAGGGTTATGGAGTATTTCATCCATTTGGGCAGATAATTGTTTATCTAAGCGAGCGATAATGTCGTCCACTAAAGCAGGAGTTACTGTTTCATCAGTAAGCTTACTTTCAACAACATTATCGATAAAGGCGAGTAATCCTTTCTGGGTGAGGGCATACTGCTCCTCATCCTCAGTAATATTAGTGCCAGCAAATAATTTTTGCAGAGATTTTTCTTCTTTTTTCTTAGCGTTATCTTGTGCATCAGCCATGGCTGTCTCCTTGATTCAGCGACTCGATACTGCTTATTTTTTGTCTTTAATTTCTTTGACCAGTTCCTCGCGTGCCGCAGAATCTTTGATGATTGCATCCAATTTGCGTCGAAATTCTGGAATATTACCAAGAGGTCCCTTAAGCGATTTTAACGCTTCTCGTAACTCAAACAGTTTTTGTAATTGAGGAACTTGATGAAGAATCCCATCAGGATCAAAGTCTCTGATCGATTCAAACTTTAAATCAACACTGACGGTATCATCTTTGTTTTTACTAAACCGGTTGGGTACGCGAACAGATAATTTGATGTCATGTTCTTTGAGCACATCATTAAAATTATCTTTATTAATATTTACGGTGGGACGTTTTTCTAAAGGAGCATTTATTCCCTGAGGATAAAACTCACCTAGAACGAGTTGACGCAAAGGGAGCTCAATTTCTTCCTCAACTCCTTCAATGAGCGCTTTATAAACAATATTAATCCGTTCCTTTGGAGCGACAGATTGATCCTTATTAGTCATTTTTTTTTCCTTATGAATAAGGTAGGCAATGATAAAATAAAAAAATCTTCTTATATAAATTAAACTAGCATAAATCTTCAAATTTGCAAAATTATTCTCCTAATCTACAATTAATTAAGTGAATGAAATTGAAGATAAATCTAATTAATGTCATTACGAATTACTTCTTTATGTATTATTTGCAATAATTCTTTTTACTAATCGATTAAGCCCTTCAACACTATTAATCCTCATCAAACTCTGCTTCGTATTTTGGGACTCCCAGCCCTTGACTTAAGAGCTGGGACTTAGCCGCCAATGAGGTGAAATAACCTCCATAACCCAGTGCCGGGTATACTGCCGCTCCTTTTACTGTTGCGATACCACCCTTTACTTTCGCTACACCGGTTTCGATTTTCTCTGTTACAGGCTCCAGTTTCTCGACCAAGGCGGATGCTTTACCAATAAGTGGTTCCACTTCTGATTTTAACGCACTACCTAAGTCGACAAGTGCGTCCGTTGCGACAGTAAACGCATGTTTTGCACTTCCCCATGCAGCCATTGCTCCCCCTATCAACGGTACACTTTCTGCAGTATTTAAACCTGCTTCTGTTAGAGCTTGGGTTATTGCAGCAAGCTGCGCGGGTACTGCAAGTTCTCCCCCTCCGACACCTAACTCCGCCATAGGCCCACCCGATATAGTGCCCAATATATTGACGTCAGTGCTTGCTAGATTAATTGTTGCATCAGTAGTCAAAGTTATAGCCGCCTCGGAGACAAGATCAATAGTGGGGGCGGTAATGGTAATTCCCTCTTCAGTTATGGTAATAGAAGATTCGCCCACAGTTAGTGAAATGGAGACCTCTGCTTCCTGCATAATAATAGGAGCTGTTTTCAAATTCGTCGATGAGTCTTGTTCATATCGCCAACCGCTACCTAATTTAACTTGAAAACCCGAGGTAGTATCAATCATTGCACCAGTTCTTGAAATAAAATCCAGTCCGAGCACGGAAGACGATCGAGCGCCAAAGCAAGAGTAATAATCTGCTCCATAAATGGTTTTTGAAGAAGTACCTTTAACGGTCACTAGATGATTTCCTCCAACGCTAAGTGCGCTATGAGCAGCAATGTCGGTAATCGCATTTTTACCCACTGTCTGGCATACGCTATTATCTGTTCTAAGACAATATCCTGCATCTAATTGTGAATTAAAGATATTATCAGTGCCTAACACCATAGTGGTATTGTTATTCGTTGTAGAGAATTGTATCCCTTTTGTTTTCCCATCCTGCTCATTAATAATGAACACATTGTTTTCTTTAGTATAGAGTCCCATATAATTTTGGCTATTTGCCGTAATGATATTTCGATGAGTGGAGTTACTTACTGCGCCGAGTATTATGGGTAAGTCTGGGTTACCAAATTGGAAACCGATTACCACTTCATCTCCTTTGCGGAGTGGCAAATCAAATGCATATTGGTCGCCAATGTATGATTCCATTTTCCTAACCCATCCCGATCCTTTTCCAGGACTGTCGCTGCTAATTGCTAAACGAAACTTATATAGTCCTTTTTTACTAATTTGGACGGTATCATCATCTCCTTCATGATCCACAAATCCAGGTAACATACCTACAATGCGCGGGATTCGATCATCGATCGTTTGTCGATAGGGGATTGCTTTATTAATTGCTTTATATTCGCATTCAAAATAATCCTCAGGATTGTTCACCTCACCACTATGTAGGGAGGCAAAAGATCGTTTTTGAGAGCCTCGATAAGTAGTTTGGATAATTAATAGGGGTAAATTAAGTGATGCAATCTTTAAATTTTTATGTTGAATGATTGTTCCAGGAATGATTAATGAACCTGAGGAATATCCAGTCAATATTTCTTTTTTCCACTTATAACTCTCGCTTATAAATTTGGCTATTTGTTGATTTTCTTGAGCACTCTTAATGTTTTCGGCCCAGTATGTTATTTCACCATGACCGGTTGGATCAATAATTGCTTTGGAAGTATATGATTTCGAAGATTGGTTATGGTTATATGATCGGACAATTACTCGTTGAGGTAGTGCATGGGTTGTGAATTGAGCATTATATACCAAATTTGTAGTCGGATTATTTTGACTCGCAGCAGTGTAAGATTGATAATACAGCTCATGGATATCTGAATTAGTCTTTAAAGTAGAATTGCTATCCGTTATAACCAGTTTCTCTTCATTTAGATCTTGTCTAAAGTAATAAAATAAACCTTCCAATTCCATCCAGCGGCTAATGAAACTCCAATCCACTTCGTCATATTGAAAAATAAATTTTCTAGGCTTATGTTCCATCATCAAATCAAGTTCTACCGTAATTCCATTTTTATTGAGGATCTGCTTTATCACTTGTGGTATTGATTTATTAAGGAATACTTCAGTGTTGCGCGAATATTGCAGACGATAAACTTTAGGTCTTATAAGAATTCTATATCGATAATAATTGTCATAATTATCCAATTGTGTAAAAGTAAATACCTCTCCACTTAATGGGGTTGTACCAGCTACTTTTTTGCTAAAGATTAACTGTGCTTTTTGACCTATCACTTGTTGGCCTTGAATTAATCTTTTACTGACAAACTCAATTTGAAATTCATATAAAGCTGCAATAGCAAGCTGCCCTTCAAACTCAAGTACAATGATTTCTGTTTGAGCAACACCTGGAATTTGTAATTTAGGCATCAATACCTTGGCGTTCATAGGACTCCTGTTGCCTAGATGAATGGGGGGACGAAAAACATTCTTAACAAAAAAATAGTATTGTTTAGCTTAATAACTTTTTTTGCAACCTCTTAACTCTAGTGACAATATCGGAGGATTATTCTTCCTGTCAAGATAGGCAGAATGCCATCTCTCTTTTCAAGTTGTCTAATTGACAACTATTACTGCATCCCTCATATTGTAAGCCACCTTTAGGTTAATTGTTGCACCAGGACTATTCTTCAAAGATGAAGATATTAAGAGATAAACCACACAGTATCATTACATTCAACTTCCGCCACCAAGGTAAACCCCAGCTCGCTATTACTATTATGGCTCTGTTTTCTTTTTTCAAAAAAGGCGAATTTTCAAGTTATGCGGATTTTTGGAAGCTTGCAAAAAAATCATTTAATCCTAACCAAGGTGAATTTATTGATTTATACATGCCCAAAAAAAGGGCGGAATTTTTTGTTAAAGGGTGCTGTTTTGCTTATAACGACAATATCAGTTCAAGTTTTGTAAAAGTAACGCTGGGCGACATGCAAAAACAATTAAATGTTTTTGGCGATAGGCAATGGGTAAAAGTAGAATCAAATTACCATTTATCCAAACCGGTTTGCTTCCGCCGTATACCGATAACGTTAACGAACGCATATGGTGGTAAGGAACATGAAATTAATCCGGAGGGTAAAGGATGGGCAAAAACGGATTCTTTCAATGAATTGAAGGTTCCAAATGTTGAAATTCCGACACACCTTATAAGATCCCCATCCGATGCTCCGCAGCCTGCTTTATTGTTACCTCATTCACCTACATGCAAATATCAACTTGATAAATTAGGAACATTTAACGACGATTGGCTAATAAATCAAAGCCCTTATTATCCATCTGACATTGATTGGCTCTATTTCAATCTTGCAGAAGCGGATCAGCAAAGTGAACATTATTTTAATGGGGATGAAGTATTTACTTGTGCCAACATGCATCCTGAAAAATCATTGATCACAAGTCAGCTTCCCGGCGTACGTGTACGGTGTTTTTATAAACGTATTGACAGCACTGAGAGTTTAAGTGAATTAAACCTAAATCTGGATACACTTTGGTTATTGCCTGAAGAAGAAAAAGGAATTCTCATTTGGCATGGGGTACTCGATACCCAGGATATAGCTGCCAATGATATTGATTTTATCTACAGCGTAAGTGAATCCTTAAATGAACCGAAAAAGGATATTGAATATTACATTAAGCTTCGCAACCCATCCAAAGAAAGGGTTGTACAAACCCAGCTAAATGAGTCAAGAACCAAGGCTCGAGCGAGTCGCCGCGTTGGTCTTGATTTGGATTTCGATAAAGAATTTCAAGAGATTGCTAAAATTTTTCGTCCGGGCAAGACCTTGGAAGAAATTGAAGAAGCCAAGTTTTTTAAAGGAAAAACACCCGAAGCAATACTACAAGAAGTTGCGCAGTTTTATAAAAATCAAAATCAAACAGTCCCAGTATTTGATAAATTTTCATTTGAAAGGGCTCAAAAAAATATCCCTCCACAAAATATAAATTTTTTTGAGTATCTTAAAAAACAGATCATCCAAAAAGAAGTTCCGGAAGAAAAACAATCTGAGCTATTAAAAACCCTGGAACAATATAAAGAACCCTTAAACCGCATAGATAAAATCAGCTCCTTTACACAATTTCGAACCGGGAAAGCGGGGAAATCACCTTATTCACGAGAAGAGATTATTCATGCTTTTCAACAAGGAAAGGAATTTTCCAGTGAGAATTTGGCGGGTATCGATTTATCGGACTTAGATTTATCAGGCATTAACTTATCAGGCTGTAATTTAAGCGAATGTAATTTAGCACGTACTCGCCTGAACAATGCAAATTTATCGACCACCACGTTGATTAATACCAATTTATCCGAAGCAATATTGGCTCGTGCCAATTTAACTCAGGCTTTAATAAAAAACTCGGATTTAAATCGAACTGATTTTAAAGAATGCGATATGCTTAGAACCCAGATTGAAGGGTGTTCAGCAAAAGAATGCAATTTTTCCGCAGCTTTTTTAAATTACGCCAAACTTAAAAACTGTCAGCTTAATGAAAGCTTATTTGTCAGTCTTAAAGCCAATTTTCTCGATATTTCTGACTGCAGCTTTGACTCCTGTAATTTTTCTGAGTCACGACTGCAATTTGCTACCATTAATAGATGCGTTTGGATAGATTCCAATTTTATTAAGGCTGATTTATCACATGCTCATTTTGATGGCACAAAATTGTCTAAAGTGAGCGGGAATAAGGTCATTGCACCTAAACTCTCACTAACTAAATGTGCTATCGATAATCTGGTCATGGAAGATAGTAATTTTGAGTATTTAAGCTGTAAGGGATCACAAATTTCTGAATGTCGTTTCTCCAACTGCTCCTTGTCTTCTTTAAACCTGATGAATGCTCAATTAATTCGCGGTGATTTTATAAAATGTGGAATAACCAATTTACGGTGTAACGACCAAACTCATATATCAACAAGTAATTTTGAACATTGTGATTTAAGCAAAGGGGCCATTCTGGGTGGCCATTACGAACAGATCTCTATTGTTCAGTGTGAAATGAATGCTTCTCAATTTATGAATAGTACCCTTACTAAATCAAAATTTAGTCAATGTAAGGCGAAAAAATTTAGATTTGTTAATTGTACAGTGGACTCTTGCTTTTTTCAGGACATTAATTTTTTTCAAGGTATTTTTCACAGTTCAACATTTGAAAATACTGAGTTTAATCATTGTAATTTATACAGCATTCCGTTTATAAACTGTCAAAAAAACAATGTAAAACTACAGGATTGCTTGATGAGAACCATTTCGTTAAAGGAAGATGAATCCTTATGAATGCTGAAGAATTGGCAATTAAACTATCCAAAAGAGAAATAATTCAAAACGTGTCACTAGAGTTCATAACCATTGAAAACATTGAGGCGCGACGTGCAGTATTTTTGAATGTGACATTTAAAAATGTGGTGTTTAAAAACGTCTTATTGGTTGCATCTGTTTTTGAAAAATGTCGATTTGAACAGGTCACCTTGGAAGCATGCACGATTCAATTAGGTACAATAATTTCTTCTACAATAAATCAACTCAAAAGTCACAAGTCCAATTGGCTGGGTGTGGATTTTAACTCTAATGAAGGTTCTATCGATATTGGGGCTACAGAATCCGATTTCTCTAATACTAAATTTCGTGGACAGGACCTTAAAAATTGTGAGTTCATAAACTGTACTCTTACTAAAATCAATCTTTCAAAATGTGATCTATCCCAGGGTAAATTTATCGATTGCAATATGGAACGAGTAACTGCCAAAAATGCAAAATTTTCTGGCGTACTTTTTGAAAATGCCAATTTAGTTGCTGCAAATTTTGAAGCAAGTGAGTTTAATGACATTCATTTTAACGGCTGTAATCTTCATAGAAGTTTATTTATCCAGGCGAAAATCCAAGACACCGATTTTTCAAACGCATCGGAAACAAAACACATTAATTTATTTAAAACGACCATAAAACAAACGACGTTTAAAGGAATGAATTTGGAAGCAGCCTGTCTCCAGGAGGCCCAATTAGAGGGGGTAAATTTTTCTGAATGCCTATTAAATCCAAGTAATTTTAATCAGTCCAGGATAATAAATTGTCTTTTTGATTCTGCTAATTTAACTCAATCATTATTTGAAGAATCCGAAATAAGCGATAGCTCATTTATCCATGCCGATTTAAGTTATGCGCGATTCAATAACAGTGTTATAACTGCTTGCAATTTTTCCAAGGCAAATCTAAATTTAGCCACATTACATCATATTAGCGAAGTCAGGGTTAATTGGGAGCATGCAAATCTTGATAACGTATTGAAAACCAATCCAGAATTATTGGAAGCAGAACAATGGACATAAAATTAAGGAATTCATCATGCTTGAATCGGATGTAGCCAACTTAAATAACAAAGGCGAATTGTTGAAGGGAAAAATCAAATTCTTTTCAGATGATATCTACCATATCCTTCTCCAGGGACAATTAGTTCGTGCTCAGCCAGCATTCTCCTGTTTACTTACGCCTTTAGTTGATGACGAAGTATTACTGTTTAAAGACGGAACTAACTATTATATTTTATCGATTATTCATCGTCTACAAACCGCTGCTTTATCGATGAAATTGGGAAATCATTTAAGTCTGGTTGGTGAAAATAACCATTTAAAAATTAATGCACCAACAATCAGCCTAATGGCAAATGATACAATTAATTTAAGTGCATCCTCACAAAATATGGAATGTGATACGGGAAAATTTTCGATACAACACGCTCACTTCCGAGGACAAGAGTTAAACTTTTCATATCAATCGCTCAAGATGATTTGTCAGTATATCCATACCATCAGTGACACGGTTAATACTCAAGCATTACGGGTTTATCACTGGGTAAAGGAACTGGAACATCAATTTTTAGGGCGAATACGAACTATTGTAAAACACAATTACCGGATTGATTGTGAGGAAATGGAAATTCATGCTGAGGGTGATACCAAAATTGCTGCGAAACAAATTCAGTTAGGATGATGAAATGACAATGGCGTGTATGATAGGTGGTGAAGTATTGACTCCTGGTCCCATAGATATCTGCAAAATGCCTCCAAGGGGGGTTCCTAATCCTTTTATGAATATCGGTACTTGGCTCATGAGCGTGGATTTCGTTCCTGCAGTGTTAATCAATTCATCACCAAGCTGTAATACAGGAACGATTATTCCCGAATCAAACGGGGATCAGGCAGGAACTATGGGGGGAGTGATTTCTGGAACGTTCATGCTAATAGTCACACCCTTAACGGGTGCATTTAATGTACTTTTAGATGGATTACCAGCAAATAATCTGGGTATGACTGTAACTTTCTCAAATGATACGAACACAACGGGGATTTATTCCATCCCCTCACAAACCGATGTGATTGCAACCTGATATGGTATAGCTATGTGACGTGGCTATTCCCGTGGCTTCTCCAGGGGATACAGCGATAGTCCCGGACACACCCTTTCCCAGGTTACCCCTACCCAGAGTAGTGAACAAGCCAATTAATAAAGCTTATTAACTATTTTTTAATAAGGATAATTGGGATGGGGTGCTATCAGAATTCTTGTCAGTTGTTTTAAAGAACTTTGGTCCAGAAGAGGCTGTAAGCTGATTTAAATGCTTCAAGAACTCATCCATTAATGTTAATTGATTTTTAAAATCTTCCTCCAGATGAGAATTAACCAAGCGTTTTTCTTCAAACATCTTAATTGAAAGCCTAAGTGCCTCAGCAGGTTCTAGCGGGCCATTTTTATCTTGATAAGCACTCAATTCAGAAGAAATTTCACTTTGAATGGCAATAAAAGGTAAATGATTTTCTAAAGCCGTATAAAGATTGAGAGTAAATAGTTGTTCTAAATGAGCTTTTAGCTCAGACTCATCTTTTGCAAACTGATTGAGAAATGCATTTTTTAGGGTGATGAAACCAGTTAATATTTGTCCCATGGAATGTTGTTTGGAGATTAATGGCCGATGACCAAATTGTTTTAGGTTTTCATTAACGTAAGGATAATAATCTGCACGTTGGCCGCCACGAAATTGCATTATTCCGTCACTATAAAGCCAGGTAGTTAATTCATCTGGGTCTAAAGAAGTCGTTTTAACAACCTTTTTTATGAATTCGCGCATTTCTTTTTCATAGATGCTGAACGTAGAGAAGTTTGGCATGAACGATCCTTATTCATCATTAAAAAACGAAGCCTACCCAAAATACTAAGGGTGGTAAAGCCTTATTTATAAAAAAAGCCGATGATTATAGCCAAATTAGAGAAAGGTATTTTACTATTAAGTTATTGAACTTTAGTTATAAATTTTGTTTAATTTTCTCGTACAAAGAAGTTTTAATCCCTATATGATAAAAGCCCGCAAAAGTATGTAAAGGGATATCCATTACATGAGCAAAAGTATGATAAATGGAATTACTATTGATGGTTGCTGATAAAGGTATTTGGAATCCGAAGGGTGGATAATTAAGATCTAAGGCATTAATGGTTTTAACTGCTTTCACACCTTGTAACCAGTGTTGTATAGAATCTTCTTTTTGGTACACCGTGCAATATGCATGAATAGGTAATGCAAAAGTGCCGGTCTGCAAACCATATTGATTCGCAAATTGAGGATCATATGCAATACAGTATGCTCTTAAACTATGATCTTTATTGTATCCAATGGGAACGACACAACCCCTCTTTCTCGAGGTAGCTAGCCCATGTAATTGGGCGACTACATTATTACTTTCAATCTCCCTTAAAATCCAAAAATCATGAACAACACGCTTAAAGAAAGGGATTGGCAGCCGAAACATGGCTGCTTGAATACAATATCCTTGCATAAAAATCTCCCAGTAAACAGCGTCCTTCATTCGATTCTGTATTTGAGCCTTACCTAAATCTCCATTCCCTGTTCACTATATCTCATTTTTAGTATAGGCGCCGGGATGTATTTAAGCTTCCCGGTTAATTAATGGGAACGCCTGGTTTAGATGTCCGGACTGATACAGGAAGGTCTTTGGAGGTGGTATTTTTAAAAAAACCAAAGGTTTTTAATGAGATTCCGACGTCAATATCCGAGTTTAGTTCCACATCAAAACTGTGGTCATGAGCGGGCGTTGGCTTATGATCGGTTTCTACGTCCATTTCTAAATGGACATCGGTTTCTGAATTGACATCCGAATCGTGATCAGTTCCTGAACTCTCATCAATTTCAAGATCAATTTTTTTATGGTTTACTTTATTGAGTTGCTCTCTTAAATAGTCTGCAATTTCGTTTTGAATACTGGCAACGGCCTTCTTATAAGCAATGCTTAGTGATTTTTTTTGCGGTGAATTACTAGAAAGTTCACATAAATACCGAACAATTCCAGGATGTTTAAATTTAACTGCTAATTTTAACGCGTCCTCGATAGTACGTTGGGTGAGTGAATTCATTTCCTGACTGCATAAATAGGTAACAATACTTTGCCTGCCTTCTTTAACCGCGAGCAGAAAAGCCGCTTTAACAGCAGAGTTACTTGGCGGATTCAGTGGAGAGCGACATAAAGTAATAAATGTCTCCGTATGATTGCCTTTCACCGCCCAATTTAGGGCTTGATTTAAAGTATGTTGGGTTGGTTTGGTCTTGGTTGTCATTGAGCAAAAAAATTCAACGAGTTCTGATTTTCCTTTTTTTGCTGCAGTTATCAGGCCATGATTGATCAAACTCTGATCCGAGGAATAAGTAGGAGAATTATATAGGTAGGTAACAATTTCCAAATGCCCATTCATAATGGCATGATCCACTGCTTCTTCAAATTCTGCCCGAACGATTTTCCTTGGTAGGTCATGAAAACATCGAACCAAGGGTAAACAACCAGACTGACAGGCTTTTACAAAAGCTCTTTGAATGATGGTGCCTCGGGGGGGATTTGTTGATAAATTACAAAGCCCTTGAATTGCTTCTAGATCCAAACCAGCTACGGCATGGTTGAATGCTTTTTCAATTGCACAAAGAGAGGGCGGATGTTCTTCTGCATCTGCCATAAATAGAGCAATATCCCAATATCCTAATTCGCTTGCCGAATGAAACCATTTATTGATTGCTGATTGATTTGCGAGAGTGACACCAGAATTATAAAAATATTGAACTATGTTGAACTTGCCACGGCTAATGGCTTGATTAAGGATTTTAATCTTGATAGCGGAGGATTCGTAATCGTAAAGATCGAAGAGGTCATGGATGATCTTTAATTCACCTTCTGCTGCTGCCCCGAGAATGATTTGTTCCAGTTCATCTTCATTTAAGGTCACCCTATCAAGGTGACAGAGATGAGATACAACATCCCATTGATTTGCTTTGGCAGCAATAATTATCGCTTGGTTACAATCTTCCAATGGGATTTGTTCTTCCAACAGAGTAATTAAACCAAGATTGCCATATTTTGCAGCCTTAAGAATAACGTTTTTACCTTCATATTCTTTCTCTGTCCAGTTAAGCCGTTGTATTGGGGGACTTTCTAATTGTTTAATGATTTTTTTTCTGATTAATTCGTTATCAATGGCCGCTAGAATTTCAATAAGAACACGCTCGTATTCACTGACCCCATCTTCTGGAATTACAAGGGGTAAAGATAGAGCCTCAATAAAGGCATCCAGGTTAAATTCATTTCCATGACAAAGAAAGGCAGTTTGAGCGATTTTTGCCTGCAATGCATATTTATTATTGAGGATGTATTTTGCTTGCGGTTGGATGAGTTTAAATACATTAAGTTTGCGAGACGCTTCAAGCCAAATATCTTCGATAATTTGATAATTACGACTACTGAATTCACAATCGGTAGTTTGTTCAACAATACATTCGATGACACGTTGTTTTATTTGTTCACTTCGTTGGGAAAGTATGGCTTCGCAATCTGGGTATCTTTTGAGTTGGCGTAGTAATCTTTCATCTTCTAATAGGAATGGATGTTGAACAAGATTATCAATAATTGCTTGGAATACAAGTTGCGTCACGGGCCCTTTTTTCTTTGAAAGTATCAGAAATAATGCCATTAATTGGAAAATGAGTTCGGGATCAGAAGTATGTTTTAGCGTGATTTGCTGAATAAATTCACTGATATTTTTTTCATTGATGTATTCAGAAAGTTTTGGTTTATAAGGTAATAGGTAAAATATGGCGCCTTCATTGTTGGATAATAATTCTTGTGCATGTTGATCGTCAATTAAACATGCTAAATGTTCTAGGATAGCAGGGGAAGACTCGCGGGCAATTACATTAATGAGGCCAGGTAATACTTTGGTGAGCGTCTCAGCCTCATTCAGAGTATGTCGTAAGGCTTCCACCCATTTCGAATCGGTATCTTCTTCACAAGTTACTAGTGCTGCGTGTAAAAATGTTGTCCCAAATAGTTCATATAGGGCTGAAAAATTCGTTGCGGTTAAGGTAAATTGTAGGGGTTCTTCTTTTTGAGGAATATTCTGAAGTTCGTGCTCACTAAACACTCCCTGGAGTGAGTAGCTTTGAAATCCTCGTTCATCACTACTTGTTTTTTTAACCGCTTCCACAAGGGGCTTGGCTTCCGGAAAATGATTAAGTAAAGCATATAAGAGAAACACTTCGTTGTCTTCGGAGTGTAATGTAAATAAATTGTATTTCAAAAAATCATGAAGTAAATAGGTTTGCAAAATCTGTTCCGGGCTAGTATTGCGCTGAACTAACCAGAGTATAAATGCCGCGAACTTCTGTGTATCAGAGATCCAATCTCTACATAATCCTATGATCCCTAACGGATTTTTTTGCTGGGATAGCTTTTTGTTAAACAGGCTTAGATGGTGTTCAACCTGTTGAATGTCGTCAATAAATTTCTGGTTATGCAACTCAGAATCAACACATTTTTGGATTTCAGGAAGATTTTTAAACAATGCTTCATTTTGTTGATAAAAATTAAGTGTATGGTCGCTGTCTTCCTGCAATAAAGCTCGAAACAATTTGAACAATTTAGCATGGAGCAACGAATTTTCTTTATCCACTTTAGGTAGTAGATATTTAAGGGTAATTAAAAATAAAGAATCCTGCGGATTTTCTTCGAATGTTTTTCTGCAAAATTGAAGATAATCCATGAATAAAATGTGTTGCTCTACCTTCTTAATGTCTTCCTGAGTATCAAGACCTTGTAGCTTGCCAAGACGGGCATTACTCAGAAGCACACGGTTAGTGTGACGTGCTTGAAGTTCTTCCCGTTCGAGAAGTTCTCGAGATAGGTGTTGATTAGATAGATGAAAAATTTTTTCATCACTTTGAAGCCAGTTAAAAAGCTTAGTGATCATCTTTTGGCTCGAAAGGGTAACGTAAGCATAAGATGTACTACAAATGATCTTGAGTCAAGATATTATTTGTGCTTTCAGAGTCAAATTTGAGCTCAGTGATATTGGAAGATCGGTAATGAAAAAAAATATTAACCACTCTAAAAATAGAGCATGGTATGCATTAAAAAAAAACAGTAGGTTTGTGGATTTAGTTGTTAGTGGGAGTTGCAAAAAATATTCTAGCTTGATGCATGAGAAATACACTGAAATAGGAGGTAAAGAAATGGGAGTAAGTCTGATTAATGGGCGATAACCAGACTTACATGCAGACTACAACGAGGAGAGTAACCACATCCTTGTGGTATAGCGTCTTCCATGATGCTATAAATTCCTTTTAAGACATCCACTGTCATTCCTCGTTGTAGTAAGCATAACAAAATGTTTTAAATTAGCATTGCCTTTTTATCTCATATTCGTGTAAGAAATTTCTCAAACTTGAGATTGAACCGCAAAAGAACAAAATTTGCTCTACCTACTCCATTTATATGTAAGTGTAAAAAAACATAAGGCATGTTGAGATAAAAATTAGCTGGCAATTCAATCCCCTCTTAATAAACTTAGGGCAAGGCGTTTAAGGGGAAAACTAGGCCTTAAAATTTTTGCATTTCGTTTAATTTAATTTTTTTATATAAAGTTTTCCGTGTTAATCAATCCTTAAGCTTATGTGTTTTACACTGATAAAAAGTCAAGAGGAGACTACCATGTCAAACAAGAAACTAACTGAACGTTTAAATCGAGAACTTGATGAGCTTGGAGTTCCTGCTTTAATGACAGAACGCGTACAAGTGTGCTCTAAGTTGTTCCAATTACCTAAATTTAAAATTGAAGCTCTTTTACATGGAGTCATCGCTTTGGACTCTACCTCCATGCAAAAAGTTGCTAATGAGCTCGAGGTCAGTATGGATTGGTTGTTTGGAGAAACCAAAGAAACCACTCACTAGTTACATTAAACTAGCCCCGGGAGACAAAACTCCCGGGCTATCATAAGAACCCATGGGCTAAGCTTTAATAGGAGTGACTAATGAGGCAAGACTCATACGGTATCCACCCTTCATTGAGAATCAAGTGTTTAGTAAGACATAGAACCATAAAACTTGAAGCGTAATAATTGCAAATACTAACGTTTACATGCAAATGAAGTAGCATGTAAACGATGAATGAATTGAGATAAAACAAATAATTTAATCGATTAGTTCCAATGAGGAACTTTCAGTGATGCCATAGGATTTATTTTGCCTATCATGACAAACGATGATAAACATTCACTCCATGGTTAAAGACATCAACCACGTTTGCAACGCTGGGAATTGTAGAGTTACCTGAAAAAAAGGCGAATCCTGCTTGTATTCCTCGGGCAACATTACCACCTATACCCAAACTGTTATATGAGTTAGGGGCAATTGCTTCAAATGCGTGAATTGCCACGTCGGGAAGATATTCAATTGCTGCGGCATCTGGATTAGTAAGGTACTGAACCATAACTAAGGTTGCAACTAGGGCATTGTAGCCACGATAGACAGTACTCCAGTTCAAAAGGTTGTACATAGATACGGGTTGTAAGGGGGTTTTTTCTTGCTTTTCATAAGACATTATTAGTACTCCTAATTCGTGATCCAAAAAAATAATCCTCGCGCCACATTATAAATTAAACAATATTTAAATCACATGTTTTAATAAAAAAGTATTTTAAGAACAATTATTTACTGAGCGGAAATTCTTTGGCTAAAAAGTATTCAAAGAATATTTGGATCCATCTTACATTTTAAAACTATTATTGGTTGAGGGGCTAAGCTTCATACCATTAAGTATTTTTTCGAATACCTCAAAATTATTGGAATGGGAATTGGTATTAATTATGGGAAAAAGTAGATGTTGAAAAAAATCGGCTCTTTTTTCGATTTCTTCGGCATAGGTCTCTGCTACAAGCTCAGGCTCATTTTTAAAAGCACCACAACCCCAGGCACCCAGAACTGCATGGGTTTGTCCCACAAGGATTAAGGTATCCAGTTGAGCCGCGATTCGTCGACGTAAATCTTCTCTATGTTCTTTTAATACACTAGCCTCCTGTGATTGCGATTCAGCAAAGTGCTCGGGCGCAGCGGATCTTAATTCATAAAAAGAAAAAATACTCTCTGAAGGGAGAAACGCATAACTCAATTCTGGACTGGATGTTAGTCCAGATCCTCCATAGTCATCTACCGTCGAAGGCAGCAATACTTCCGGACCTCTAAAACATATTCTAGGTTCTGCACTATGGAGGGTTTTATAAATATCTGCAGTATCTAATGTAGGACAACGTGCTTTTACAATATCGTACTCGAGTTGGGTCATCATTTTTCTAGCTTCTACTAATGAGGCTCCTTCTTCAGTATATATAAACAGGTTTGAAGTCTTATCGAGTTTGACGATTTTATCCATCAATGAAAGTAAACATGAACTTCGGTGCCACATATTTTCTTCTTGAGCACTCCCACCTTCTAGGACAGCACCTCCGGGATATCGAGAATTTGCCATATTCAATACGGTGTAAATTACCGCATTTTTTTTGGTTGCTGTTAACGTGGCACTTCCCCAATCTTGATATTGGACTTCAACTTTCGGGTCAACCGAAGAAGCCACAGGTTTTAATTTTTTCCAACGTTCGAAATTACTAATTGCCGTTTTCTGTAAATCTAGATATTCCTTGGGAGTAGTTACTTTAATTATTGTTTCGTGGATACTATCATGACGCCAAAGATTACCAGATAAGCTTCCTGTCAGAAGGTTGGGTCTATGTGAGGAGTGAACCTCATGAATGGTAGAATAAATGTCATTTGCAGATACACGACCTCTGAAAAATCTCAACCGACCTAACATAATCTAGATCCTTAACTTTTGTGCATATATCGCAATGGACTCCAGTTTTCCTTTGGTTATGCGGGCAATAAAATAATCAATAAGAGCATATGTTTATCATAGTGTATCTAGTTTGGAATTCAAGAAGATCTTCTAAGTTTTCACTAGTATTCGTTGAAAGATAAGAATATTTGTTTTTCTTGAGCTTCGTCGTTTTATTAGAAAAAAAGCTGAAGAGAGGCCATAATATTTTTTATCTATAATTTAATTCATTAAATGAGGTATATTAAAAGTTCATAAACAAGGAGTGTTTATTATGATAAGAAATTCCATAAAAAATTTGAGTGGTCTTGTCATTCTTTCTTTTTCAATTCAAGCCCTTGCCCATGATACGATTCGAGTGCATGTCAAAACGAATGAAAAGACAGCTGCTGCATTAGGATATACTGTAGATGGTAAAAAAGCAGGAGCTCGAGGAAAGTATTATGAAGGAAAAGGGCCGGCAAATAGAGAATATGTGTTTGGATTTAGGAAAAATTCGGCCTTTGGTCCCGACGTGCTATGCGGATCTCAAGTTCTAACTAAAGATAGTATTGTCACTTTAATTACTAAAGGTGATAGTTGCTCAATTGTAGTAAATTAAATAGGAACTATAGAATTAGTTCATGCTTTATGATGTATTCAATGAAACATCATCGAGATGGAGTCTATCGGAATGATAGTGCTGCATCCTCGATCATTTGTTCATAAACCAAAACTAAAACTGAACCATGATGAACCTCCAAAACAATATCAGGTGTTTGAGCTCGATTAAAACATGAGGTTTGTCCTGGAAATGAAAGATGAGTATTATTGAGCTCCCATCGCAGACCAATTGAAGAGAGGATTGCTTCTGGTATTCCCATTAATGAAATTTTTGTATGGACTGGCAAGGAAAGATTAATCTTGGATTGTGCATTCATCACAAATCCCCTTATCGGTGGTGCATATAAAAGACAGTTGGTCCCCATAAAGATATTCATGTTATTTAGTACATGATCCAAATGTCCCCCATTTACCCCAACCACAATAGCGGGTAATAAATCCTGGTCTTTTAAATAACCCAGGGCCTTTTGATAATCACTACTGCTTTGATCCGGGATATGAAGAAAAGGGTGGTTTTTCAGAAGAGCTGGATGGACTGAATCTAAGTCCCCAGTGATTAATTGAGGACGAATTCCCTGTTCAAATAAACTATTTGCCGCGCCATCAGCTGCAATAATTGGCAAATTCATCGCAATGAAAAAAGATGAATCAGGTAAATTTCCATTGAGACATAAAATGGATTGATACCCAGTTAAATTAATTACATCGTGTATCATAATGTCTTTTTAATAAAATAAGGAGCAAACTGACAATTAAACCCACTACATTCGAGCTGGTTACAAAAAATGAGTCGGTGCTACTTCCATATATAATCCAAGCTATCGAACAAATGAGGTAATTAATCAGCATAATCATGGAGAGATCTTGGGTGGATCGGGTTTTTAACGATTTAATAATTTGTGGTAATAAACCAATAAAGGAAGTAATAAAAGCAATCATACCTGAGAGCATAACAATAGACACATTTTCCTCCGCTCAGACGAATGAGATCAGGTTCAAAGGGTTGGTTTAATTCCTCTCAGCCCTTAACGGGCACCCCCAATGTACAAAAATCATTCTAACATGAATCATGCGAATCCTGAAGGTCTATTTAAAATACTGTGTTTTCGTTTTAGGTATACACAGAGACTCTTTGTGCTAAAGGCTTTGATCTAGTACTATTGCGCTCAACTTGGCTTTAATTTAATCAAAAAGCAATATTTTTTTATCTGTTCAAAGGGATTTTTTATTAGGATAATGAGACCACGATGTCAGTTTGGTAAAAATTTTTTCCTCCAAATTGATATTAGACTAGGTCATTGATCCTTAAAGACTGGTTCCTTGAGGATGTTTTTTCAGATAAGGAATAAAAATGAAAAGAATTACTTTGTTAATCATGGGATTGGCCCTAACGGGTGGAGCAATTGCGGAAAGCGGACCCAAAGAGGAAGTCCGCCATATTGTGACACTCAATGGGCTCACTCAAGGAGATGGACGATATATTCGAACTGATGTTACAGAGAATGGTCAATATAGGTATGGCTATTATTTTTGTGGAACCCGGCATAGCATAGTATATGGGGATATGGTGTTTGCGGATGAAGTAGGTGAGTCTTACCGTGTGGAACGATCGATTAAATTTTCGATATGTCAGGATGAAATGTTAAGCGAATGTGAAGAATTTGCCTCGGACCATTTTACTATTTTTAAGAATAAAGAAGGTTATTTAGAAACGGATAGTCGTCCTGTTTTACCTATTAGTGTAGCCTCACTAAAAGACTCCTTTAAAGCATGTCAACCTAACCCAGAAGAAGACAATCGGATGAAAAAAGTAATTCATGCTGGGAGCAATTATTTGATTCGTAAAGGTTAATTGGAAATAGCGCTAGGGGCGCAGCATACCCTTGGGAATTTTGCTACCATCTCCCGTGAGTTGTAGGTCTTGCTGCGCTTATTAAAGCCTCAAGAAATCATGGCCGAAGGTCCCAAATTTTTTCTTAAACTTAGAGCAAAAATAGCGAGATTTTACTATAATGGCCCGCTTTCTTTTTTAAAATGAATATTATGTCCCAACCACGAACTTCGATTTTGCTAATTGGATTATTATCAGCCTTTTCCTTACTTACCTTTGACCTTTATCAACCTTCGCTGCCTTATATCACTAATGTTTTTGGTACCACTCATAGCTTAAGTCAATTAACCTTAAGTATTTATTTGCTTGTGTTTGGTGTGACCCAATTGATCTGGGGACCATTAATCGATCATTTTGGACGACGCCGTTTGTTACCTGGCAGCTTGTTTCTTGCTGTTCTTGCCAGTTTAATCTGTGCTTTTGCAACGAATATCTATGTACTCATTCTGGGACGCGCCTTACAAGGATTTGCTTTGTGTTGTGCGAATTTGATTGCTTTTTCAATATCTCGGGATTTTGAGGATACCATAGAGCGAGCTAAGGTTCTGTCCTATGTTTCGATGATTGTTTCAATTTCACCTATTCTTGCTCCGGTATTGGGTTCACTGATTTTTACCTATTATGGTTGGCAGGCTAATTTCATATTAATGGCGGTAATTGGATTAACACTATTACTGCAATCGCGTAAAGGATTGTTTGAGTCTCCCTTTTGGAAACAACCCCAAGAATCTTTTATGGTTAAAAAAGTAATTAAAGCCTATCAAGAGATCATTCCATCTCCCGCTCTTTGGAGTGGTTCTTTTATTATGATGTTTAGTTTCGCAGCCGTAATGCTTTCGGTGATTAATTCGTCCTATATTATTATTGATCAATTTGGGTTTTCCCCTTTGGTATACGGTGTTATTTTTATTATTAATGGTTTAAATATTATTGTGGGCAACTATTTAGGTATTTGGCTTCGTAAATATTTCAGCATGGCATCGACTATTAGTCTTGGAGCATGGTTTATTATTATTGGTGGATTTGCGATGTTAGTATGTGCAGCTTTTTATGAATTCAATTTGTATGCTCTATCTTTTGCATTAATTTGTAATTTAGGAATTAGCTTAGCTGCTCCTGCTACCATGTCCATCATGCTCGCAGATTATAAAGAAAATACCGGACTTGCACTGGCTATAATCCATACCGTGCGTATGTTTGGCTCATCGGTTTTAACAATCATAAGTGCCTATTTGCTAATTCAAACGCTAAATGCCTTGCCTTTAGGTTTAATTGTTTGTGGACTTGGTGCGCTTTATAGTTCTTGGCATTTTAATCGTCTAACAGCCGAATCGGATGACTCAGGATTGCGTGAGGCAGAAGCTGCCTAGTCTGCACGTTATTTACCCAACGAAGACTCTGATTAAATTCATAATCCAGGATGTATAAAGTTCTTCTTATGTAATTCTTAGAATTTCAAGGGGTGCATGTGGTATCATTTTGTTTTCACACGTACTTATTGTAAAGAATGAAAATAAAAATTTTCTTTTATGGATTATTAGTAAATCTTCAAGTTTTTGCTGCTCCTCATTTTGTACCGGCGGAACCATCTTCGGCCAGTCAGTATGAGATCAACGGAGCTGCATTATGTTCCACTGCTAAAGAAACCCTGGCTTATTTAAATAAGGGCAACCATTATGATTCACGTGTTATTCATGAGGGTACTGTTTTCCCTGTACCCGTAGCACGAGTCAAAGCCACTTTACTATTCATTTGCCAACACCAAAACGAATTGAACAATCCTGCGTTCATAAAAAAACATTTTGATTTTGTTCGCTGGTATCCTGATCTGGAACAAGCGAAACCTTTAAAGAGAAAAAAATCACTTCTTGCTCATTTGCCCCAAGATAAAATTTTAATGACCAAATATTATGTACACCGTGCGAAGGCATCAACCCAGCCTAGCGCAGCCTATCCATTTGCTCTGTACGGACTTCCTCGAGATGAGGAATCATTAACACTTGAAGAGGCCGATGCAAAACCCGGACTGACACGGTTCCACTACGGCAAGCAAGCTATATTAAAAGGTGCATTGAGGGATAAGAATGTTCCTGTCTTGGCTTACTTTAACCGAGATGATCTAGAGGCGGCATTAATGCAGGGCACTCTGGTCGCAGATTTTGGCAAGAACCAGACAAAAATCTTTAATGTTCATCGTTGCAATAATATTGCATACGACAAAGCTAAAAACCCCTATCAACAAGAACGTTACTGGTATTTTAAACCGGTAGCAGGAATTAAAGGGTATGGAAAAGACGCAGATCATAAAATTACAGTAAATCCAGCGGTCACTTTTGCCGCAGATCTTGAACATTTTGGTTTAGGGAAACTGTTGTTGATCCAATATCCCGATCGAGCAGGTAAAATGGTGACCCGAGCTGGTATTTTTGCAGATACAGGTGGTGCATTCCAAAACAATTTATACCAAGTTGATTTTCTAGCAGGGAGTTATGCGGGGAGAGAGGAGTTCACCCAAGCAGCTCGCCATTTGCCCGATTATGTGGCTGCCTACTTTATGGTATTGAAAAAATGAAAATTTTCATATTCTGCTTATTTTTTTTAAATTCTTTGGCCCATGCATTTTCGTGTTATGATCCGCAAGTTATTCATAAGAAACCTATCCAATTTAATAAACAACGAATTGCTTTAACACGTCAATATCAATTAGCTCATTATGGGATTGACTCTAAATCAATTGAAATTGAACCTAAAATGATCGTCTTACATTGGACGTGTATTTCCACGCTCAAGGCAACTTTTCGTGTTTTTGATCCTCCTACGTTCCCACAGAATTCACCCCGTATTAAAGAATTGCCGGGTACCTTGAATGTCTCAAGTCATTTTTTAGTTGATCGTGATGGAAGTATTTATCAGCTCATGCCAGAACACTGGATGGCAAGACATGTTATTGGATTGAACCATTATGCGATCGGCATTGAAAATATAGGCGGTATAGATGGTAAGGATGATCTAACTGAGGCCCAAACTAAAGCCAATGCATTTTTAGTGTGTTATCTCAAAAAGAAATATCCTGAAATAGAATATGTTATTGGACATAATGAATATTTGAATTTTAAAAACACCTCACTTTGGCTTGAACGCGATCCGAATTATCAAACCGATAAAGAGGATCCCGGTCCAAATTTTCGAAAGCGTGTCATGAAATTAGTTCACGGTTAGTAACAGAATTAAAATGTGGTGGGATTTAGTTTAGCGGACCTGGTGGTCAAAGAATAAGATCAACTATTACTATCAATTTATAGGCTTACAGTCATGGAACACTTTCCTGAATTCCCATACTTTTTTATCTTTGGCTTTGGTTATACGGCCGAATTTTTAGCGAGAGAACTTTCTCAATTGAATTTTAGAGTGGTTGGTACAACTCGAGATAAAGATAAAATTCTAAATAATGTTCAAAAAGATTACAAATTCATTGATTTTAATGGGGAGGAAATAGCCTATTACTTAAATAAGGCAACTCACATTTTAGTCAGTATCCCCCCTTCAGGCCATGGTGATCCTGTCCTTTCATGTTTTAGTGATTTAATCACGCAAAACAAAACACATATTCAATGGATGGGATATCTTTCTTCTACAAGTGTTTATGGGGATCATCAGGGGGCGTGGGTAACGGAGGAATCGGACTCTAAAGCAGCAGGAAGTCAAGGTAAGTTAAGATTAATTGCTGAAAATAAATGGATGATTTTTGCCAGAGAACATGGAATTCCACTTCATATTTTTAGATTGGCAGGAATCTATGGACCACATCGTAATGCAATAGAACGAATCATCGGCGGAAAAAAAGTCAGTATTTACAAAGAGGGACAAGTTTTCTCCAGAATCCATGTTGCAGATATTGCTGCAGTCATTAAGGCCTCTATAATGAATTCGCAGCCTTATTCAATTTATAATGTTGCGGACGATGAACCTACCCCGGCGCATATTGTGGATGCCTACGCTGCATCATTACTCAATCGGCCGCCTTTACCACTTCTCTCATGGGAAACAGCAACCCTATCTCCAATGGAACAACAATTTTATGCAAGTAATCGTCGGGTTTCTAATGCTAAGATTAAAGAAAAATTAAAGATAGACCTGCTTTATCCTTCTTATAGAGAAGGATTAACTCAACTTTTTAATGATAGTTATAAGGGAAAAATTTAGAGCTTCGAACTTGTAGAAATAAAATTGCTACAATAAATAAGTGTGCTTTATGAGAGACCGATTCAATGCATGGAGCGACTATGTCGGACGAATTACTAGATGTGCTGGTTGTTGGGGCTGGACCTGTGGGTTTATTTTGTGCAAATGAACTAACTCGTCAGGGTTTGAATTGTCGGATAATTGATAAAAAGTTAACAACTAGTGATAAATCCAAAGCATTAGCGATTCATATTCGAACACTTGATCTTCTTAGGGATTGTGGTTTTATCGAAGAAATTCTGATTCAAGGACATAAAGTTGATGGCGTCTTGTTTAAATCTAAAGGTCAAGAGTTAATTCATGCAACCTATGCAAACGTCGAAGCAAATTACCATTTTGTTATTGATCTTCCACAAAGTAAAACAGAACAAATTCTCCATCAAGGGTTGATTGATAGAGGATTGCATGTTGAGTGGCAAACGGAACTTACACAAATAGAACAAGCCTCCAATCATGTCGTATCTACCCTAAAACATGTTGATGGCCGTATCGAAGTAGTTCAGGCGAGTTGGGTTATTGCGTGTGATGGTTCACATAGTACCTTAAGAAAGCAAGTTAATGCCGAATTTATAGGTTCTTCGTATAAGCAAACATGGTGGTTGGCTGATGTATTGATTGATTGGAAATTACCTGAAGATAAATTTATTCTTTATGTCAGTGACAAAGGTCCAGCCGCATGCTTTCCCATGGGAGACAAACGATATCGTATCGTTATGACCGCCCCCGGAAAAATTATGAGCCAGGAGCCCACAATGGAGGATATAGTCCAGGCTTTTAAATTGCGATGTACGGATCCAGCCACACTTCATGATCCTGTTTGGATCAGCCAATTCGGTATCGATCACAAACAGATCCAAAATTATCGTTATGGTCGGGTATTTTTTGCAGGTGATGCAGCGCATGTTCATAGTCCTATGGGGGGACAAGGTTTAAACACTGGCTTACAAGATATCTATAATTTGGCTTGGAAATTAGCGCTCGTACATAAAGGATTGGCACATGATGCCTTACTGGATAGTTACCACAGTGAACGTCACCCCATTGCAGCAGGAGTTTTGAAAAAAACCGGGGTAATGACCCATTTAATTATGATAAGCAATCCATTGCTAATTAGGTTACGCAATTTTATTTTACATAATGCCATGTCGTTTGATGCGATGAAAAATTTCATCCTTAATGATCTGGCTGAATTGTCCGTGAATTATGCTAAGAGCCCCATCGTAAGAGTTCTGGGTCAAAAGACGCAGTTCAAAATAGGTGGATTTCTTCTTGATTTTCCTTTGGTTGATGCCCACAGTAAAGAGAAAAAGGAGTTACACCAAATAACCCAAGGGATACGACATCATTTATTATTGTTTACTGGTCTTGCATCGAATCAATCCGCTCTTTTATTTAAAATTGCAGCCGCTATGGAGGAGCGATTTAAAGGGTTAATCCAAACACACATAATATGTTCTAATTCTGAAATAACATTACCTGTTGAAGAGATGTCGCTATTAATTGACGAGAATCAAAAAATGCATCAGTACTTTAAACTCAATCAAGCCACTGCCGTCTTGATTCGTCCGGATAAATATATTGGTTTAACTCAAATGCCAGTCAATAAGGAAGCATTACTGGAATATATGGAACATACTTATTTGCAGGTGGAAGCTCAAATTTGATTCAGGATTATACATTATTGCGTTCCAAAACGGCATATCCTTTATCGGGCTTATATGAACTTCATCGAAGACATTTGAATTGTCATCTTTTGTTCCATGCGTAAAAATTATATCATCTCAAACATGAGTGATTAATTTTCAAAAAAATGATAAACAGATTGTCGGGTTGAAATGTAAAATAGGTTGTAATCAACCTAAAAATAGAATAAAAAATTGAATAGTAATTTGTACCGTCTCATTGATACAAAGTACACCCTTATCAAGGCCACACCTTCATAAAAACTATGGACTGTTACATGCGGATAGGGAAATGTCTAATTACGTGGATCACATGAGTTGAACTACCCAGAAATGGACCTATTTACACAATAGGTACGCTAAAAAATATTGAATAAAAATAATGAGAAATGGATTAATACTTTATGAAAATAAAATTACTGGCGCAATGCGTCAATATTTTAAGGAAAAAAAGTACCTTAATATGTTGGCTTTTTTGTTTTGTGTTTTCAGTGAATGGTTTTACGGCTCCTAGCGAGGCTGAACTCATTAAAAAATTACAAGCTATCGAAAAGAATTCGAATACAGTAATGGGGATTACTGCTATCTACATAGAGAAAAATAAAACAATTACACACAATAGTAACCAGCGTTTTTTCATGGCAAGTACTATCAAGTTACCCATCGCAATGGCATTTCTGCACCGTGTCGATGAAAAAAAAGACTCCTTAGATCGCGTGATTAAAATGGACTCGAGTGATTCTGTTCCAGGTTCTGGAGCATTGCACTATCTATTTGAAAAGAAAAAACTCAGCATTTCATTAAAGCAGATATTGATGCATACACTCAAAAATAGTGATAACAGTGCGAGTGATGCGTTATTACAAGCGGCTAATGGGCCTAAATATGTAGCAAAACGGATGAGCGTACTGGGATTTAAAAATATTTTTATTAATCGATCTATTATGGAAATGTTTTTGGATACCAACCATGTAGACCATTCATTTTTAAGAAAACGTCAACCTATCTCTTCCTGGCAAAAAATATCCAATCGTGTGCCTCTCAAAGAAAAGCAGCAAGCATGGCAACGTTTTGAAAAAGATATTCGCGACACCACAACGCCTGATGATATGGCAAAATTACTCGTTAAATTATACAAAAAGGAAGCACTCTCGGAATCGAGTACTGATCTTCTGATGAATATTATGGAGCAATGCCGAACGGGTCGAAGTAGAATAAAAGGGTTACTACCACCCAATGTGAAGGTAGCTCATAAAACGGGGACTTGGTCAATTTATGAACGGGATTATTTACGATATCCCGGTTCCAAAAAACTGTATCGTTTTGTCAGTGATGTTGGGATTATTACTTTACCCAAGAATAAGGGACACATTGCAATTGCAGTATATGTTAAATCTAAATCAGCGAGTGATTATCCTCGCAGCCGCGCTATTGCACTTGCCAGTCGCGCTATTTATGATCATTTTATGAAGTCATAATTGTCATCCTATTCATTTAACCCCGGTATCTATCACATAAACCCGGGTTTCGCTGCGCTGCACCAAATACGACGAATTTTTCAAAAAAATGTTAGAAAAGCTCTCTTATTTCGTATACTCTGTCACAAAATTAAACTTTGACAAGGAGGTTGGGATGCGCCGTTGTTTGACTTTGGTTATTCATGGACTCGTTTATTTGTTCCTGAGTTTTGGTTTATATGCTCAGTTACCCTGTGATTATCAGGAATTATCTGCTGCAGAAAAGCAAAATTTATTATGGAATGAAATCATCTTAAGTAATGCAGAAGATCAATTACCCCCATTAACGGGTAGTAGCTTTAACGAAGTACTCGAAAAATTAAAAGGTCTTTTTAACTTAAAACCCACCTTTGATTATGCCAGTGATGAACTGCCCGAGGGGCGGGTAAAAATTATTCATGCGAATGGCTCGGTAGGAAAAATTGCTTGGATTCCTGCAGAGGGTCATCCGTTCACCGGTTTTTATCAATCCGGTGGAATTGGGCTTGTACGTCTTTCTCTGGCCACGCCACCTGCAGATGATACTTATATTCCGGGAATGGCAATTAAAATTTTAATCTCGAATCATTCTTCTTTAAATTTACACGTCATGAATTTGCTTGAGGGACAAAAAGAGAATTGGAATTATTTTGCAAAAGATTTTTCCAATCAAATCCCCCATCCTACCAGTTGGACCTTGATTGCCATTGAGAAAATATTCGAATTTACTCGTGACCCAGCGAATAATCTACCTCTATGGCATTTGGCCGCCTGGTCAAGTGAAGGGAAATATAATGGGATACCTGTGTTTCCTGAGCGACTTTATTTTAGACCCACTAGCTCTGTCAAAGATTTGATTCCGGAAACCTCTCGAGAGGATTTTAGAGTTTCGTTCTTGCAAGTACCTATGGGACCTCTATATGAAGTCTATGGAGAATATCAAGGCACAGAGTACCATATTGGCACCTTAGTCTTGGAAAGTCCTTTATTGGCTTCAAATTATGGTGACAAAAAACTATTCTTTCAGCATCAAAGATAATCCATCAATCGTAGCCTAAGCTCAGGGGCGCCATCTTTATATCAAGCCCGAGTTGATTGCAGCATAGGCTACATGATTTATTAATCATTTAATCTTTAGTTCACTAAACGCACCGGGGGAAGGACGATTTCTTCCTCCTTCGATGCAAGGATCAATTCTTTGGGATTGATTTTGTTTAAGGTGTTTAACTCCATGAATGATATTGGGGATGGTACTACAGGTCTACCAAGGAGACTTAGTTTTTGTATACTGCTATTTAATTCATTATCCGGAAGAATTTTTTGGCTCCTTGCTTTGTTTCGTTCTTTATATGCTAACGGGCCTTCATCTGAATTAAGCACTTTACATCTTAAAACATTGCGCAGGTAAAATTCTGCAGTTGTTTTATCCACTGCTTTATCACGATTCTCCAAAATATAGCGAAATACCTGCTCGATTTGTTTCTCTTCAGTTTTGCGTGCTTCCTTTCCACAAAGTGTATCTAAATTGAAAATATGTGCTAGGAGACTTTGAAAACCATCATGTCCGTGAACATAAGTAATATGGTAGTTATTGTGTATTACTGGTCTTGCTGTTTCGGTTTCTTTTGTTGCATCCCAGCGGTTCCAGAAAAGATAAACTAAAGGCCATGCTGCTCTTTCTTGTTCTAACATATTGGTTCTGTCGTGGATTGCATCCGTATGAAAAAGAGTGTGAACACTATTACTGTCAAGATAGAATTGAAATTGATGATTTATTCGTTCAATAGTTGCTGCTAAAGCTTCAGCGGTGGAGTCATCATAGTCTACCCCCAAACTTTTAGCCATCAATTGAATGGCATCAAAACGGATGGGAGCGTGACTAAATAAAGTAATTCCCTGCTCACTTATTGTGTAGTCCAGTACTTTTAAAGTGGGTTTATAGTGTTCATTGACTAAACGCCTTAGCTCTTCATGGGAAATTATATCGTTTTCAAGTAAGAGCTTAAGTCCCCAAAATGAAGGGATTTGGAAATCGCCTATATAACCTGCAGGCAAAAAAGGTTTCCCTGCCATCAACTGCTCGAACGCGTAGAGGAACTCACTGCCATGATTAGAGATAAGAATATTTAAGGGACAACGATTTTGTTGAAGTAAGTTGAGAATTTTGAGTGTGAAGTAATCACAATTTCCACGATCCGCAATTTCATCACCAAGAAGGCGAATCATGGTTTGATTATCATGGACTTCTATCTGTTCCAAGAAGTGATTAAATTGGGCAACATAATGAGACAGCTTATCTTTAGGTTCAGTTAACTTGTTGTTTAATTTTAGGTGTTCCTTTTCAGCTGTTTGTAACTTTTCTAGTGTTTGTTGCCGCAGGGCTTGATACTGTTGAGTTTCATTGTTGCCTTCAACGGATAATAATTTATCAAGATGGGCAATGCGTTCTTTTGCATTATCTATTTTGATTTGAGTTAATTGTAAAAGAGTACGAGCTTCCAGGTACTCTTCAAGGATCTCACCATATTCTTCATAAAGTGCTACAAATTGTTGATAGGCTGTTTCAGCATTTTTAACGGAATCTTTAAATCGAATTATTTGATGCCGAAAAAGGAAATGAAGGAGATTGATTGGATTGCCATGTAAATCTCCGAGAGTGATGGAGCCTAAATTGGATTCCAACGCATTTGGAAATTTATAAATATCAATATTTTTATTGATAAGGTGATTGGTCATCCATAACCTAGGCTTTATGATCTTTATTAAAAGAAAATAATGGATCGGCTCAAAAATATCAAATAAGAAGTATGCTTATTATTTTAGAAGGATTAATGCCAAATTTAAAAATGAAAGGCACGCAATTACGAGAAAGGTCAAAATCATTCCCTGGACACGAAATTTTAAATGATGTTGTTTCTGAAGAAATGCATATGCATGGAAAAATCGCCCCAGGAAAAAGAGAAATACCAAGATAGACAGAGTTATCCAGCTAGCCTTATTTGCTTCCGCACAAAAAAGCAATATCAATGTGAGCGGAACATATTCGTTAAAATTGCCATGAGCTCTTATTGCCTTTTCCAGATCAACACATTCGTTACAGCCGATAGTAATTTTATATTTTCGCCGCAAGGTCACAACATAAATTGAGAGATAAACATAAGCTAGAGCCAATAAGGAACTGCTGATGGTTGTTACCGGATACATTTATCCCTCCTCTAAAAATGAATCTATAAAATCCGAAAAGCACTGTTGAACTTGCTCGAAAGCAACTAACCATGGTAGATGCCCTGCTTTAGTGATTATTTTATTGATAATGTTTTTTTCTTGAAAGCTTTGGTTTTCGACAAAGATTTTGGGCGGACAAATAAAGTCATGTTCGCTCGCAATTGTCATTGTAGGTATGAATTTTGGAACCCATTTACAGGAATAATTTGGATAAAAATGTTCAATAGCATGATAATAAGCTGCATTATTAAACGCAAAAAGAGCGATAACTTTCTCTCCTGCCTCCAATTCATCGGATGTAAAGCAATAATATTTATAAGTGTTCCAAAATTCTTTATAGGTATCATTTGATGGATTCAAATGATATTGACCGGCAGCAGGAACCAGATCGGGTAACTGGTACAGTTGCTGCATGGCATGTACATGTTGGAAGAAACTGTTTTCCAGAGTAGTATTCATTAATACTAAACCGGCCAGATGGTGTTTTAATTCGGGTAGATTTAAAGCGAACATTCCTGAAAAACTGTGCGTGACCAATATCGGTTTAGGAAATGATTTTAATAAATCAATTAAACCATCTTGCCAATATTGAATACCCAGTTCACCTTGAGTATTGGTGCCATCTTTAGGGAAGTCTAAAAGAAAAGAAGAGCCAGGCAAATGTAATGTGTTACATAAATCCGTGAGATATTCCGATCCTAAACCTGGACCAGCAGGTAAGAATAGCCAGGAATAGCCAAAACCTTCCTTCTGTTGTTTTATCCTATAACCAAATTTAGAGTAGTGCATGCGTTTTATTATCTCTTTTATCAGGTTGTTATCATAACATATGGTTTAGTTGAATTAATGTTGCATTAACATTTATAGTAATTTTAAGGAGCTCTATTAACTCGATGGAAGTATGAAGCACTCTATCGAAACAGGGAGTATATTTGTGAAAAAAACATCACATATCGTTTTTTCAGGTCTTTTTTTATTTTCGGCTCATGTACATGCAACTTATCTTAACTATAGTGGTAGATGTCAGTTTACATTGACTCGCGATAGATATGCTTATTGTTTGGAAAAAGAGATGGTCTTCTATGACAATAAATTTAGCCAGCTCTATAGTAATTTAACCCCTGTTGCATCAATTGCTGCAACAGAAGCATTAGCAACACAGGTGGTAGAGCCGGATTGTGACGCTATAGCAAAAAAAATTGGTGCGGGTTTGGAATATCATATTGCGTTTCGAACCTGCATGATTTATATCACCAAAGAAAAAATTGCCTGTATCAAGCGGTTTATACCTTGTCAAACCTGTTGGGGGAGAGGGTGGGCTAACTCCTTAAAAAGACCGTATTTATTCTTAGAGAACGTTTCCATTAATATGTCGGACCCTACGTGATTGTATAAGATATAAGGCAAAAGCAGCGAAAATCAAGCGTGATGTATGTGAACCGTACCCCATGATGATCTATTTATCAAATCAACCTGGGTTACGGTTTCAACGGTTCAAACTACTTAATGTGCAGGTTTAGATGCAGGTTCTGGTGTAGAAGTTGGAGCTGATGTAGTGGCTGGTGCAGGTTCAGATTTGGAAGAAGCAGCAGTACTTTCGGCACAAGCATCAGCAATAGTATCAATTTCTGCGTCATATTGTTTGTCCGTCATATCATTGGATTTTTTGAGCAAATCCACTAATTTGGGTTTGGCACAATCGCAGAAAGTAGTGATTAATTTTTTATCTTCGTCAGATTGTTTGGGAATAACCAGGGCCCAGCGATCCTGACAATAATCAGTTACATCACTATCTTTGGCTTTATCTAAACCAACATCAGCTTCTATGGAATCCATCGCATCATGGAGCAATGTTCTTGAGATACACACCTGGGCGGCTTTTTGAACGGCTGCTTCACTATCTAATTGTTGTTTAGCTGCACAGGCACAATATTTTTCCCCAAAATTCTTAAAATCTACTTTGTCTTTTACATCATCTGCTTTTTTCATCCAGGCATTAGTACAACGAGATTGAAAATCGTCGGGCGTATCAGCATAAGTAGCTAAGGAACATAACATTGCAAGAATAGCTATACCGATTCCTTTTAAAAAGAAACGATTCATAGTCGGTCACTCCTTGTGATGGTAAATGGATTACTTCCTCACTGAGGATAGCCAATGTATTACCGGTAAGCTATAGAATTTTTAAAAATTTAATTTTTATTCTTCTAAAACGGTTGAATTTTTAAATAAAAAACAATAGTCATAATAAAAACGGAAGAACACGGGGCTCGGATAGAGGATTTACATAAGAGGGTATTTGGGATAATGATCGCGTAGGAAAACAGAGTCGGGAATATGATCCGCTTATTGGATTAAGTAAGCAATGAGATCGGAGTAGGGCTACCAGCCCTACAAACTGGTTATTTAATTACAGATTGATCTTATCGGATAAGTGCCTAAATTATTAACTTGCGCTTGAGTGCCAGACTCTGCTAACACAGGAATCTGTTGCATGTTGGTTACAGTTGATACTAAAAAATCACCCTGTTTAAATGTAGTTCCATTAAATGTCCCTCTCCCACGAATTATCTGAATAGAAATCTGGCTTTTTACGCTTGAAACGGCATGCACTTCACAAAGCATAGATATTTTCTGTTTATTGGTGTTCGTTAAAACCACTGATTTATTAGGCTCAAGATTAATTTCAACAGGAGAAGCAAGAACAGAAGTGCTCACTAAAAAAAGGATGTTATATAAAACTCTATTCATAAACCGGTGCATAATAGTCCTTATAACTTATCGATAACAGAGCTTTTGCATAATCTGCTTTTTTGTTGCTACCTATCTCTGTTGATGTGCTGTTCATGTACAGCCTCTTGAAACAAAGAAACCGAGTGTTAAAGCAAAATCTACAAAATATGCCAGAACTCTGATGAAAATCTAGAATATATCGCAATTTTAAATTAGACAAATTAAAATTTAAAAATGAGTCTATCAGAGGTTACTGAACCAATGGATCAGACTCGATACTTCGAATTATTCCGTCGAATCTGATTTGAGCCGTATAATAAATTTCAAGGGACTGTAGGGTGAGGCTGATTTTTCTGTTGCAATGCACTCACAAAACTTCTGATTGTACGCACCTCCTGACCCAAAAGGCAGTCGGCTTTACCTGCCTTAATAAAGGCGCTTAATTCTTTACCTAAATTACCGTTTTCCAAAGTCGGTATATGCGGGGTTAAATCAACGTGCTTTCCCTTTAAGGCTTCGCGTACGGCATCAACCGCTTCCCTTTTTTGTTTAAAACTTTTCTGAAAGGGGGTAAAAAAATTATGAAAATACTCTTTAGTATTCCCTTTAGAATCCACTACTTTTTTTCTATCCTCAAGATAGCCGGTAAGGAGTGCACTGATGTCATATTCTCTGACTTTTTTCTTATTTCCAAGGGAAGCATACTCTTGGATAATTTTCTCAATGCTTGCACCATGTTTCACGCGGTATTCTTCAACCTTCCCATGATTTCCAGCTAAAATATAGCCTACAATGATTACATCGGCTTTGGCTTGATGTGTTACCCGATATTCATCTACTTTTTCATGATTTCCAGCCAGCGCATAACTTCGAGCTATCTCATTGGGTCCGGCTCCATTTTTTGTACGATAAAATTCAACTCGCTCATGATTTCCAGCCAACACGTAACCTTGAGCAATCATATTAACACCAGCATTAAGCTTTGTTCGAAAATGTTCAACCATCTTATGATTATTAGTTCGTGCATAGTATTGGGCAATCACATTACTATCAGCACCAAGATTACGATAAACCTCTACCTGTTTATCATTTCCTGCTAAAACATAACACTTAGCAACGTCGGTCACACTTACTAGATGATTGTTAAAGTATTCTTTAACTTTCTCATGATTTCCGGCGAGAGCATAACCTTGAACAATCACAGAAGGGCTTGCTTTATGTGTCGATTTATATGTTTCAACCTTTTTGTGATTTCCAACAAAAGCGTAACCTTGGGCAATTGCATTAAAACTGGCTGAATGTTTGGTCTGATATTCTTCAACGTGCTTATGATAGCCACCCTGTGCATAACCTTGGGCAATTGCATCAACACTTGCTCCATGTTTGGTACGATATTCTTCAGCTTTCTTATGATTTCCGGCCTGAGCATAACCTTGAGCAATGGCATTAACTTTTGCTCCATGCTTTGTTCGATAGACTTCAACTTTCTCATCATTTCCAGCCAAAGCATAATTTTTAGCAATAATATCTACATTTGCTTTATATTCGCTGCGAAAAATTTCAACCTTGTCATCATTTCCGGCTAAAGCATAACCTCCGGCAATTTCATGAACGCTTGCTGAATATTCCTTTCGATAGAGTTCTACCTGGGAATCCTCACCAGCCAAAGCATAGCCTGCAGCGATCGCATGAACGCTTGCACCAAGTGTCTTACGATAATATTCCGTCTTCTCATAATTTTTACTGGTAGCATAGGCTCTGGCAATCGCATCGATGCTTGCTTTATATATGTATTGATATTCGTTGACTTTTAGGATAACACCAGCTAATGCATAACCTTCAGCAATAGCATCAATACTTACTTGGTGTTCGTTTAAATAATCCTCAACATATATATTTTTGTTTTTGGCCATTGCATAACCGCGAGCAATGCAATCAACACTCGCTCCCAACTGTCGCAACCACTCTACGTGCTGATCTTTTCCATCTAATGCTAACCGGGATGCTGTGGTCATAAAGGGAATTCCACTCTTTTTTGTATCGATGTGGAATCCTTTTAATCTCTTATGTAAATCGCTTAGGCTCGATGCTAGGAGTGTGGTCGAGTGAATAAATTCGAACATAATGAACTTTATATTTACAGAATGATTGTTATTTTATAATAATAAATTTTATTAGTCGAACTTTATTTGTTGCGCTTTAATTGGTATAGGAAGATTGAAAAGTCGAACTACTCATGTAAGAATTCCATGTGAAAATTGGACTTAAATAGATAAAGGATCATCACATGTTAAAAAATCTTCTGTCCGTTGCTGCTTTTTTCTTATTATCATGCTCAGCATACGGTATGCCCGAGGAAGAAAAAACCTTTCTTGCAAATCAATGTCATGAAGTGTCGCTAAAAATTGAAGCATTAAACGTTGATCAAACAAATTCCTGCTCATCCATAATCCAAGAATCTGCGAAATTAGTAGACCGTAGTGGACAGTTCATATTAAAAGAATATTGGTTTAACGCACGGACTGATTTGCATCGTTCCTATAGATTATTAACGGACGCGAATAAAATGAATTGTAAATCAGGCACAGAAATTTCCACTACACAAAAAGAGATTGATGACATTTTAGAACAATTATACGGGTTGGAATGAGCCAAAATTGGAAAGGGTGTCTATTATATGTTTTGAGGTCTCGATCTTAGCAAAAGGAAACGCAAATGAAAATTATTGTAGTCGGAGGAACTGGAATAATAGGTGAAGCAGTCTGTAAAGAGCTTTCGCAACGTCATACAGTGATTACCGTAGGGCATACAACGGGTGATTTTCAAGCAGACATTAGGGATGCACATTCAATTGAAAAGCTTTACCAATCGGTGGGTTCATTCGATGCGGTTGTCTCGGTCACTGGGGAAGTTTACTTTGAAACATTAACGAACTTCACTGAAGAACAATATACCGTGGGCTTGAATAGTAAATTAATGGGACAAATCAGACTGGTATTGGCTGGCCTTAAATACATTAATAAGTGCGGTTCATTTACTTTAACCAGCGGTATTTTAAGCCATGATCCCATTCCGATGGGGACATCTGCCGCTATGGTCAATGGCGCGATTGATTCTTTTGTCAAAAGTGCTGCGATCGAAATGCCTCATCATCTTCGTATTAATTCAGTAAGTCCTACGGTCATATCGGAATCAATGAATCGTTATGCTCCTTTTTTTCGTGGTTTTGAATCGGTGCCGGCGAGTCGAGTTGCCTTGGCATTTAGCAAAAGTGTCGAAGGTGCGCAAACCGGAATGGTCTATTCTGTAGAATAAAATTTTAGAATCCACATATGATGTCGGTATGTGCGCTTGTAATCTAGCAATTTAAGGATATTTTAATATGTGGGTTAGAACCGTTTGTTTTTGTTTCTTTTCATATCTTTTTGCTGGAGAAATCGGGGCAGCTATTCCTGCTGATTTTATATTTCATGATAAACCAGTGGATGCGTTGTGTTTTTTTAATATGGAAGGAAATGAAATTGATTTGAATCAATGCGGTTTAGCAAAAGAAAATTATGTTATGAAAGGGCAAAACTCGAAGCTTATTGCGGAAGGTTTTATAGGTTATAATTGGCAAGATCCCGAATTTTCAGATTCAGCCCAAGGGTATAGCTATTATAAGTTCTTTAATGCAGGAGAAAAATTATATTGGCTTTACACTCTTAATAGTGGTGGTGGCACTGGAGTTTTTACTGCCATCCATCTTGTAAAGAGAAAAAAGGCGGATATTTTGAATCTTGAAACTTTAGCAGGGGGTGATCGTTGTAATGGGGGTTTACAAAACGTGTCCGAAAGCAACCATCACTTAATCTTTAGTCAAAATCTTACCGCCTATGATCTTATTGCTTTATCCAAAGAGCCTGATCCTAGGGTTAAAGCATATGATGATTTGGCTGCTTGCGCTATTTGTTGTGTTGCTAAAGCATATTATAAGGTGGATTCCAATGCACAGTTGAAATTTGATTATGTTGATCTGGGAACTATCGCAGATACCAAAGAAATGCCTAATCAAGGTGCACTCCAGTCATGCTTTAACCAATTATTCATTTCTTATATTGCGGCAGGTAATTCCAAGCTAACACAAAATACCTTAAATGAGTTTGCTGCAAAATTTAAGCAAACATGTACAAAATTGAATTAAAACCAGGTAGAAAATTTTTATCCCTGTGCTTTTATCTCTTATCTTGTGGAGAAAGAAGCATGATGTTTTTTTACTGATACGGGTACTCGCTGTAAGCGCTTTGATTTCCGATACTCTGCTTAATTCTTAATTTGAGCTATGCTTATTTCAATAGTCAGAGCAGGATATTGTGGTCTAAGGGAGAAGATCAAGAATGAGTTACTTTAATGCGAATGACCCAATATGTGAGACTCAAGGATGTCCGGAACAAGTTAGTGTAGTGTTGCTCCCTCGGGCAGTTGATCTGGGTGGATTTCAAGTAGAGCGTATAATCCCCTCTAAGGAGAAAAAAACTGTAGGCCCTTTTGTTTTTTGGGATCAAGCAGGACCAAGCGAACTGCTAACGGGAGGAGGAATCGATATACTTCCGCATCCACATATTGGTTTATCAACCATGACGTATCTATTTTCTGGAAAATTGGAACATCGAGATACACTTGGCAGTTGTCAAATTATTGTTCCTGGCGAAGTTAATTTAATGACAGCAGGTCGAGGTATTGCTCATTCAGAGCGTACGCCATATGAAGCTCGTTTCTATCCACATCACTTCTTTGGCATTCAATGCTGGCTCGCATTAGCTCTTAACAAAGAAGAAACCAATCCTTCATTCACCCATTATGATAAAAGTGCCATTCCTATATATAATGATGATAAAAATATGAGTTTGCGAATTGTTACTGGCGAATGGATGGGCTCTAAATCATCGGTTATTGCTCCGAATGGTGCACTTTTTGTCGAATGTAAATTAAAACCTCACATTCAATTTAGTATTCCATCCACAGTAGAAGAGCGAGCAATTTATCTTTTAAGTGGTAAGATAACTATTGAGAACATTCCGTATAACGCAACTAGCATGCTTATCCTTAAAACAGGAGTTGAAGTCAAAATAACAGCTACTTCTGAGGTCCATATGATTATCTTAGGTGGGCCCCCACTTGAACAACGGCGATATCTTTGGTGGAATTTTGTAGCCAGTTCTAAGGAACGAATTGAGCAGGCAAAATTGGATTGGAGCGAAGGGCGGTTTGGGACCATACCTGGCGATGATAAAGAATGGATCCCTTTACCCGAATAAACAGTTGTGCAGTTTAAAATACTTCATTAAAAAGGACCTTGAAAAATGAAAAAATCAGCTCAGGAAACTCAATATCTCAAAGAAGGAACCATTAAAACCAAATTGACCGGTTATAATCTGTTGAATAATTCCAGATTAAATAAAGGGACCGCATTTACTGATCATGAACGGGATGACTTTTCTCTTCACGGTTTATTGCCTCCTCAAGTGAGTACTTTGCAAGAGCAGCAAAAACGTCGCTACGACGGATTGACTGAATTGTCTACTCCATTAGAAAAGTACAGTTTCCTACGGGGTCTCCAAGATAATAATGAAACACTGTTTTACTCGTTGATTATTAATAATATTGAGGAAATGCTCCCTATAGTTTATACCCCCGTAGTTGGTGAGGGATGTCAGAAATTCAGTGAAATATTTCGCAAACCACGAGGTCTATTTCTTAGTTATCCTAATAAGCATTTGATTGATCAAATTTTTTCTCATCCCCGTTATGATTTAATCAAGTGTATTGTTGTAAGTGATGGTGAGCGTATTCTCGGTCTGGGTGACCAAGGCGCGGGAGGCATGGGAATCCCTATTGGTAAAATGGCACTTTATACTGCTTTGGCTGGCATTCCGCCACAATATTGCTTGCCTATTTTACTGGATGTGGGAACGGATAATGAAGAACGATTGGCAGATCCTCTTTATGTTGGTTGGCGACATCATCGTATTCGTGGGGAAGAGTATGATGCATTTGTGGATACTTTTGTATCTGCAGTGAAACGTCGTTGGCCGCATGTTCTTCTACAATGGGAAGATTTTGCAGGCGTAAATGCAACACGGTTATTGGCCCGTTATCGAGATCAACTGTGCACATTTAATGATGACATCCAAGGAACTGCAGCGATGGCAACAGGGACCTTACTTTCTGCTATTAATGTCACTGGAATTCCACTGAAAGAACAAAAAATCGTATTTGTAGGTTTTGGTGGCACGGGACATGGAATTGCTGAATTGATACGAGGGGCTCTTAAAGATGCAGGATTAAGCGATCAAGAAGCCGGCGATCGTATCTATGCGGTGGATAGATACGGACTTCTTGTTGAAGGGGGGAAAGGATTGACTGCGGATCAGGCTACTTTTGCGCGTAAACGCTCCGAAGTATCTGGATGGCAGCTTAGCAATTCAGAAGAAATCGGATTGCTCGATGTGGTTCGCAATGTTAAGCCGACGGTGCTTATTGGCGTTTCAGCCCAACAAGGTGCATTTACTGAAGAAGTGGTCCGTACAATGGCAAAGTATACCGATCGCCCCGTTATTTTCCCGCTTTCTAATCCAACTTCTCATAGTGAAGCAATACCCCAAGATCTGTTGAATTGGACGGAAGGTCGTGCCTTAATTGGAACAGGAAGTCCTTTCGAGCCTGTACAGTACAAAGGGAAAGAATATCATATTGATCAAACAAATAATTCATACATTTTTCCCGGTTTAGCTTTAGGAATTATCTCTTCCAAGGCAAAACTGGTTTCCGATGGAATGATCAAAGCGGCCGCCCTAGCGCTTGCCGAATGCTCTCCAGCCCGAGAAAATAAATCGGCTAATCTATTACCCCCATTGGCAAACCTCCGCTCAATTAGTCTTGCTGTAGCCAAAGCAGTCGGGAAGCAGGCAATATTGGAAGGGCTTGCTGGGGTTAATGAAGCAGGATTTGAGGAGGAGCTTGCAGACAATGTATGGGAACCAGTTTATCAGCCTTACCACATTGACCATTAAGTAGATTATCAATGATGGTTGGGAGAGCCTAATCATCATTGAACCACTTTGGTGTGCGTTGACGTATAATTTAGATAAAAATCATTATGTTAAATATTAATTCAAATTAATGCAACTCTGTGATAAAAATACTGTGGTATGATTTTAAAAATGAAGAATAGTTTCCTTATTTGAAACACAAATAAAGCTAGGTTGGATTCAATTTCATAGGGGATATATCATGAGGAACTCCAAGTTGTCTTTGGATTTAAAAAAGGAATATTCCGAAGATCTATTTTCAAATAATCTCACCTACGAAATTTCTCATGATTACTTAATGGAATTATTGGATGTCGGCAAATTAAATGTGTGGCAATGGGATTTGGGGACCAATGAAATAATTGATTTTGGCTACTCTGAATCGCTATCCATTTTAAATGCAGACAGCAAAGTGGGGCATATCGATCATTTTATAACACGACTTCATCCAGAAGATCGTGAAGAAATTGCCAATGCCTTAGTTAATTCTCTGACCCATTATGAGGACCATTACTCAGATTTTCGTATTCAATCCACTAAAGGACATTATGAATGGGTATCGGCTCGTGGACGTTATATTCGTGATGCAGAAAATAATCCGATTAAAATGATTGGTACCTGGCATTTTATTACAGAACAAAAACAAAATCAGGAGTTAATTAAGCAGCAACAAACGACTCTTGATCGAATATCAAGATGTTATTTTTCCGGAGAAGCAGCCTCCTCATTGTCTCATGAAATTTCCCAACCGTTATCGGCACTGAATTCCTATCTATTAGGTAGTATTTTACGTTTACAGCAAGAGGGGTCCAGTTCAAAGGAGTTCATCGTCGTGCTCCAAAAAGCATTGGAACAAGTTGACCTAATAAGTACTATTATTAAGCGAATGAAACGTTTCGTGACCCATGGAGAATTGCATTTTGAGCGAGTAAATTTAGCTTCATTAGCGAAACAGTCTGTTATCTTGTCAAAATTCTATTCGAATTTTTCAGGAACAGTTCACTATGAATTCGATGAGTATTTGGCCGAAGTCTATTTGGATCGCAATCAAATGCGCCAGGTATTTCTAAACCTTATTAATAACGCTTTTGAAGCAATGTTCGATGCTCAAACCAAAAATCCTTCGTTACTCCTTAAGATAAAAAATCAGGGTACGGAAGTACTGGTGTCTATTGTTGATAATGGGCCTGGAGTGCCTCAAGGAGTCCTCAATAATCTATTTACTTCGTGCTATAGCACCAAAGAGTATGGCTTGGGTCTGGGGCTAAGTATTTGCAAAAAAATTATTGAGGCTCATGGAGGGTGTATTAAAATAGAATCAAATACTGCTGGGGAGGGAACTATAAGTTCTTTTAGATTACCTAATCATATTTTGGGATCATACAATGAATAAGACAATTTATATTGTTGACGATGATGAAAATGTTCTACGTGCTTTGAAATGGCTTTTTGATTCAATGAGTTTTGAAGTAAAAACTTACCTGGATGCGACAAGTTTTCTCGAACAATATAATCCAAAACATATGGGCTGTTTAATTTCCGATGTGCGTATGCCTGATATGGATGGTCTTGAGCTCCTCGAAAAATTAAAAAGACAAAATAGCTTACTCAAAGTGATTATTATTACAGCGTATGGCGACATCCCCATGGCCGTAAGAGCGATAAAAGCAGGAGCTATAGATTTCATTACCAAACCTATCAATGAGCAGGATTTATTGAAGTTAATTAAAAAATGCCTGGAGCACTATCCCGATCATGTTACACGCGCAATTGATCAATATGAACTTTTGACGGAGAGCGAGTTACGGGCTCTTGACGTTGTTTGGAATAAAAATTAATTATTATTTTCTTTTGATAGAAGGAATTGCTCCCGGCGTCAATCTACCCCCGCCTTGTTTGAGTGATCATACCCTAACCTATCGTCAACCCATATCTTACGCTCAGAAAATAAACCCTTATGTCCCACGCCATTAAGCCAACATAATCCTATATCCTTTTAATTAGATCGGACGTTGAATCTATATATTCAATATCCAAGTAAGGCTCTGATCCGATTGGTGTAATCACTTAATGGAGTTTGCATCACAAAATCTTTTAAAGGTGTTTCAATCTCAAAATATAAGATATTGGCTAAAAAACCATAACAGCAGGCATCCAGTGAATGGACTTTATTGCCAAATAGATAATCTTTATCTCCTAAAACATAAAGAATCGCTTGCAAATCGTCGATCCCAGATTGATATATATCCTTGGAGGAGTACCTACCAATACCCTGGTAATGATATTTTTCAAGATTATATTTTCGTACTTGCTCAAGAGAGGTTTCTGATAATTCAGAAAGTTGCTTTAAGAATTCTGCTTTAAACAACGGCCAGAATTGTTCATCTTGCCAACGCGAATAGGACATAACCCAATATAAATGATTATCTAGCATACGGTTCATCAAAAAATGGATGTTTTTTTGTTCCGCGGTTAGGTCATGATCTAAATTCACATATTTTTGTGAAAGATGGTTCAGAATTGTATTACTATCTGTAATAACCTGCTCTTCATCCATCAGGTAAGGTAACTGCCCGCGAGGTGCATTTTGGGTATTAATAATATGCATATGTTGGTAATCAATTTTGGTTAACCGAAGAAAAGTCTCCACTTTTAGTCCAAAAGGATTATTATCCGGAAGGCCAAAAAGCTCGGGATAAGAATACAAAATTATCATCAAAAACCTCCTGTGATTTGCTCATTACCAATATAAAAATTTTTAATAAGCTCTCGAGCAAAGCTCGCTTTCTCTATTTATTTTTAGGTGCCGCAATACAAGTGACTTCCACAAGTAAATCAGGTAGTGCTAATGCGGCTACTCCAATAGAAGCACTTGTATAAGAAGAAACGGGGATACAATTTTTTCGGGTGGCAAAATAAGCCTGGCCATTTTTCTCAATATTAACAATGTACGAGGTCATTGAAAGAATGTGCTCTAAGCTTGAATGAGCAGCATGGAGAGCGTATTCAATATTTTGAAATAGTTGGCGAGTTTGAGATTCAATATCCAAACCGACTATTTTCCCTTGTTTATCTTGTCCTGCTTGGCCAGTGACGAAAATCAAATCATTATATTGAATGCACTGTGTAAACCCATACTTTTCATAAGAAAGTAATTCGGGAACTTCGATTACCTTTTTGGGCATGATTATTCCTTTAACGTCTGTAGATTATCTTCCTATTAACTACTAAACCGATGGAGAGCTAAGAAGGTCCATTAAGTTTATATGTTCTCACAAACAGCCCCATCAGCGAATATAAATAATTACACCTTTTTTCTTTAGGATCGCATAAATAGTAATTACTTTGCTCTTTTTTTACAAAAATTAACCATTTGTGGGCGGTTTATGGGATAATTTAATATTTGGTTAATAAATATTCAGTATTATATAAGCTATTCCCTTATCGCGCTGGGAAACCAAATAACCCAAAATTAGGGGGAGACGATATGCCAAATTCGGTGACACTAAATCCAACTACTCAAGATTTAATTCACAAATTAGGTTTAATAAATCCAAGTCTCGTTAAACCATTTGAACACCAAACGACCACTGATATAGACACTATAATTGCTTGGTATCAAACATGTCCGACAATTAAGAGTAATGAGGAAGCTTTTTTTTTGGTTACCTCCTTACGCGCTAATTTATTAAGAGAACTTAATAAGTCATTAAATTCCGGAAAACAGGAAGAAGATACTACAAAAACTCCAATGTCTGCAAAAGCTAAATATGCCTTACTTGCCCTTGCGGGTATTACTTTTTTTGGCTGTGAAGGGTTTGATGGTATCACCGCATTTATGGGAATTTTTCCTTCTATACCATCCCTTGCTATTTTTGCAACGGGGCTAGCATTTTCAATTATTTCCATGATTGTATTTTGCAGTTTTGATTTAGTTGAAATCTCGAAAAATCTGGGAGTGAAATCTTCAGAAACCCCCCAATTAATTGATGCGGCACTCGATGAATTTAAACAAATAAAAGCAATGCGTGCACGACTTATACGTCTTGCCAAAGAGGAGACCGTAACCAGAGATGAGCTCGATAAATACCTCAGGCTCGCAAAAATATTACTGCAAAGGCATAAAGAGCTCGATGAAATTCGCATGAATTTAACCTTAGCTTCTGAGAGTCTGTTCCTTACTGCTGCAAAAGAACTTACTGCGGGGGTTGCAGGTATGATCTTTTTCAGTGGTGGTTTTTTTGCAGGGCAGACCGTATCTTTAGCGATTGCAAGCTTATTCGTGACGACCATGTCTGCAACCGCATGGCCCATTGTTGTTGCAGCCATCGTTGTTGGTTTAGCAGCACTTGCTGTGTACTGGTTTGTAGAACGCCCAGGAATTGAAAATCTGATCAGTCGATGGAAGGGATTGGATAAAGAAAAAATAGATGAATTATGTAAAATTGATCTTGTGGATAAAGAGGCAGGGAAACTCAATGACTTAATTAAGGATCTTGATTCTCAGATTAAACGTGTAGATGAAACGGCTGCAGATAAAGCACAAATCGAGAAGATGAAAAAAGAAATAGATCGTTTGAAGCAGGAGAACAGCGAGTTAAATTCAAAAGTAGCGGGAGCAGAACAAACAATAGATCAATTAACGAAACAGCTCAAAGAAAGACCAGTAATGGAATCTGAACCTGCAAATGCTGGTTCTGTAGATGCTCCAATGGCTCCATCAGATCCCACTGATTCATTCCAAATTTACGGATCCTCAGCTGCTGGTCATTCTTTTTTTGGTATGAAAAAATCAGCATCTACTGGAAATCTCCTTCATTTAGCACGAAAAGAGAATACAACACCTAAGTGGATTTAGCGGCCTGTATTAGTTTAGTTAATACAGGCTCGCAACTGTTTATTTTTTATAATAAGGGCGTTAAAGTTGATTCGCTGTTTAACGTGATATCCTGTTCCAATAAACTGCCCTTTTTTCCCGAAGTAGCTAAGAAACCATTCTTCATAAGCCCCTGTATTACTCGGTTCTGGGTCGCAGGTTGTTGCCAGACCGGTATTGTAACTGGTATTTGCCCAAGAGCGGTGGGAGGTTGCGGAATTGGTTTTCTACCGGGATTAAGTTCATTTTCCTCGGTCTCCAGTAATTTAAGTTGCTCGGAAGTAAGTGTTTCGACTTGACTGGAATAAATAAAAGGTAACATACGAAGCTTGAAAACCAACAAGAATGCCTCGAATTTACTACTTAACTCAGTGTATCCATATTGTGATGGTGCTGCATATGTGGCCTGTAATTGAGAAGGTGATAAGATCTCAACGTGATTGAGATCAGTACGGTAATAAATCTTATTATCATCTCCTAGTAAAATTAAAGGCTGAGGTTGGCGATATGCATCATCAATATCCGGCATTTGTTCTAGACCCCCATATTGAATTTGTTCAGGCAATTTACTCCCGTTAAATACAAAATTTAAATCTTGTAAGGAACAGGTCATTCCTGCCAAACAAGCTTGTTTATTAAAATAATTATTGGCAATATTAAAATCATTATCTCCACTTGTTGTAACTGGGGGCTCACTTTTATCGGGTGATGGATCGTAAATGCGTTTGGTATAAACAGTCACTTTGTTTAATTCATCATGTAAATTGTTGACTAAAATACTACCCCAAATACCAAAACGCTGTGGAAGCAGGGCACGTAGATCCCCCATAAATGAAATATGCCCGGCAGCAAAATGATCGGTATAGTAATGGAAACAAAAAAACTCCATGCCTAGTGCCAAAGCCTGATATCGGTGGGCTAGATCGTGCAATTTGTCTTTATCCAATCCATTAGGCGTCAGTTTTAGAAGCTCAAGGAGGGCACTAAAGTCCTTATTTTTTGATTGATAATCTTGGTGAGTAATATATTGTTTTAATTCATAGTAAATACGCGCATATTTGAGAGCTATATGATGGCCTATCGTATATACCCGAACGGACCATGGAGTAAAATGTGATAAATTTCTGTTCAAAATGTCGCTGTAATTTTTTACCCTCAGAGCAAACATGAGTTGTTGTACATAAAAATTCAAAGTACTCGAAAAGGGAATGTAGTTTCCATTATTAATAGTATAAATCGTATCGATATCACTTTGGTGTACCTGGTTATTGGCCAACCGTTTATAAGAGTTAATTAATTTTACTTCCTCATCTTCCGTAACTGGCTTTTTGATTAAATATTTACCTAAGGTCTCACTAGCCCCTGTGCGATCCAAAGTTTTTCGTTTCTTCTTAAACTCACCAACGCTTGGTAAATCAAGAGCGACCTCTTTTCCACCGAAATAGTCGCCAGACATAGCGATAATGACGCCTGCAGATACATTTAAACCAATGGGTTCAGGAAAACCAAATTCATTAAACCCTTGTACTTGCAAGCGCAAGCCTCCCTTCTCATCGATGGTCACGTAGGGATTGCCCTCTAAGCTCTCCCAATCTTGAAATCGTAACGCATCACCCAGTTCCGTGTGTTCATTGGTGTTCATAAGCAAGCTCCCATTTTTATTTTTATTACGCTTTAAAAAACAATGAACTTCTGAGTCCGTTAACATAATGACCTAGCATGTCAAAATGCAAACCGAGCAAGTTCTGTCCACATATTCGTTTTGGAAAAAGAGGGATAAAAAATAAATATAGAAGTGGGATCCAATATTTTCAAATAGGACTGGTGGCTACCAGTTATTTCAGAGTTATATTTCCCATCTATAATTAAAAATAATCCAGCAGGTGGAGTTGATTATGAAAGATGAGAAAACAGAGCAACGGGTAGGAACAAATCGCAATACCTTATTTTCGTCAGACGATGCTACCCCAGCGAATACGGTCTCCTCTAAAGACCGCCTGAAAGATTTTGATGCTTCAAAACAAGAGCAATGGCTCGAATACAGTAAAAAAGTGATTCATGAATTGGGCTCAAAAGTATCCTCTTTTCCAAAAGAACCGCCAATCGTTCATAAAGATATTAATTGTCCTCCTGATATGTTGAGCTCCCAGGTAGGCTGTACTTATGCTTGGTTAGCAGATAAACGCCGTGAAGTAGCAAAAATGTTGAAACAAGGCCCGCTTAGACATCAATTTGGATTAATTAATAAACCAGGTTTTATGTCCACAGATGAGTTTAATCTATCAAAACATCTGCCTACCCAAAAGGATAAGATTTATGAACATTTAAGGAATTTGATTGAACAAAAGAATGATCATGTAGAGGTAAATCGACAAGAACATAAATCAGAAGAAGGGGTAAAATACACGATTAAGATTAAATTAACTCCTGAGGAATTTGATTTATTACATAAGAAAAATACCACATCACAATTTCCCTTTATTGAGGATGATATAGTTCTCACAATTACCTTCGAAGATTATGGGAAAAATGATAGTAAAACAGCCATAAATATTGATCATTGTCCTACTCCTTTTAATCAGGATTATCGTGATCGTTCCAGCTATTTTCAGGTGCAATTTGAATTAATTCAACCCTATTTTCAAGATTGTATTGAGTGGACTCCTGATCAAGATATAAAGGAATTTCTTAAAAGTGCAGGAAAACTTGCTTATAGTCTTGCTCGATTACAACCCGTTGGCCGAGGAAACTCTGCTATTGTTGAATGGATGGTCAGAGGCCTTGCCCATGAAAAAAATATTGAATTAGGACCCTTTAATCACAATGAGTTAGGTTGGGATTTTAAAGCCTTCCTAACTCCGAATATCGATGACTATGCTCAGTGGTTTGCTGAAAAAGCATTTACGGGATATGTATTAACACACAATGAGGAATCCATTCCTAAACTATAAAATTGCGAAAAGTTAGATTAGGGTCTCTAAATTTTAGAACAAAACCAGGGTTGCATTAGATGCAAGAATGACATTCGGGTGCTTGTACTAATTAATCTCATTTTTCCTGGAAGCGGAATCTGCGCGACGCTATGATTATTTAAGCCCAAATTTAAATCTGGCCATTATTTTATAAAGATCGTTGATATTTAGAGTGAAATGTATTGTTAGATGATGGATAAGTTGGTAATAATAAAAAAAATGAATTTAAAAATGGATAAATAACAGGTGTTCAAAAGGTCAGGTAGATCAAAATGCATTCTATAGGTACCTGGTGGTTATGGGTGTTTTTTATTGTTTTAATACTCATTGTCTTGAGTATTGACCTTATTTTTTTGACCCGAAAAAAAGAAGGCCCGGCTTCATTAAAGTTATCTATAATATGGGTCACGGTTTGGATTGTCTTAGCGTTACTTTTTAACACTTTTTTATGGGTGTATCTGATGCAAAACGAAACAACCCATATAGCCAACCAAAAAGCACTGGAATTTTTTACAGCTTATTTAATTGAAGAATCATTATCTATCGACAATATATTTGTATTTGTCATGATATTTAAATATTTTTCTGTACCCATGAAATATCAGCGTCGACTATTATTGTTTGGTGTATTAGGCGCAATTTTTATGAGAATCATACTCATTGTCTTTGGTATATGGTTGATCAATAGATTTCATTGGATTTTTTATCTATTTGGCTTATTGCTTCTTTATTCCGCGTCAAAATTTTTTACGTTATTTAAAGATGAGCAATTTATTGCGAATAATTTTATTCTAAGAACATTAAGAAAATTTTTTCCAATAACAAAAACAATTTCAGATGAACGTTTTATTATTAAGAAGAATAAGTCGTATTTTATGACTCCTTTATTCGTGGTTCTTATTTTTATCGAAGTAAGCGATTTAATTTTTGCAATTGATAGCATTCCTGCAGTATTAGGAATTACCCAAGATCCATTTATTGCGTGTTCCTCGAATGCTTTTGCCATACTGGGATTACGATCCTTCTATTTTATTTTGGCGCACATCCAAAATAAATTTTATTATCTTAATTATGGATTGGGTTTAATCTTAGGCTTTGTGGGGATAAAAATGATTGTGCATGACATCATTGATATTCCTGTAGTAATAACACTTGCAATGATTGTACTCATACTCGGTGGCTCAATTATTGCGAGCAAATTGTGGCATAAAAAAGTCGATTAAAACCCTCGTGGGATTAACAATCAAAGGATATTCATGGAGCAATTCTTTATTTTTGTACTGGTTGGCGTTATTGCACAAATAGTTGATGGTGCAATGGGTATGGCTTATGGTGTGATTATTACCGGGGTATTAGTCACTTATGGTATTTCCCCTGCGGTAGCAAGTGCTACAGTGCATACCTCTGAGATTGTTACAACAGGTATTTCAGGTTTTTCCCACGCAATGTTTAAAAACATTGATTATGCTTTATTTAGACGTTTAGCTATCCCCGGTGTTTTAGGGAGTATCCTGGGTGCTTATGTTTTAACAAAAGTTTCAGAAAAGGTGACAAGGCCTTTTATTGCAGTTTATCTAGTCATCATGGGCGTATTTATCTTATACCGAGCCTGTCAAGGTGGTAAAATCATCAAGCTCATAAAAAATTTTATGGTAAAACGAGTTACCCGACGTGCATTGCCTTCTAATCATGCCCGCGGGTTAATTCCTCTTGGATTTTTTGGGGGGTTCTTTGATGCCACAGGGGGCGGTGGGTGGGGATCCATAGTTAATTCCACGTTGCTGGTGCAAGGCACGACGCCTCATTACACTATAGGTTCAGTTAATTTAACTGAATTTTTAATTACCCTTACTACGTCTGCCACCTTCTTTTTCACAATTGGGATCTCTCATTGGTTAATTATTATGGGATTAATTGTTGGGGGTGCAATTGCTTCCCCTTTTGCCGCTTACCTCGTTCGTTATATTCATCCTCGAATCATCATGTTGTTAGCGGGAGTAGTAGTGATAATACTCGGATTTCACACAATTTTTAGAGTATTTATGAAGTAGGGAGGTTAGTGAAATAAATGTTTTATGATTGTTTCAATAAAAAAATAGATGAAGCTGGTATAAAAAAGAATCCCAATATATCCTAAAACAAGGAGTACACCGTCACGTTCTATTAATCCCAGACTAAAAATTATAAGAAGTGCCGCAAAGATAAAATTACTTAATGGGATAGGGAGCATTAAAAAAATGGCTAAACAAAAAATAAGTATTCCATTGATTATTTCCATACACCGAGAAGTCATGAATTCCCAGCGTGGTTTCAAAAAGTATTCGATTTTAGTCAAATAAGGTACGGTAGCATAAATCACTTTAGAAATAGTTTTTTGATGAATCGTACGTTTGGCTATAATTTGGGGTAACCACAATGTCTTTCTGGCAAATACCATTTGGCAGGCAAAAAGTGCTATTGGCACGCTAAATACCACCGAAACGCCGGGGACTGTAGAGAAAGGTAAAGCACTTGGTAAAGCAAAAAACAACAAGACAATGCCAAACGCACGCTCCCCTAGAATTTGTAAAATTTCTTGATAGGTTAATTCGCCCTTTAAATCCTTGTGGTTGGCAATCTCCAAAAGGATATCAGAAGAGTGTGTGGTCTTAGTACTCATAATAACTCGCAGTTATAACACGACATCATAATTATGTACTATTAAAGAATAGAACAATATTTCTGATTCGAAGAAGAACTTCAATCTTAAATTACAACGACAAGATTTCATAACGTCCGAGAGAATAGATTATCCCAAAGGTTTAGGAAATTTTTGTAAATAAAGCATACCAAATTGATAGGAAGCATAATCTGTAATATGGCCTACATCCCGATATACTGGGATACCATTGATTTCCGCTTTACAAATATTTTGCTCACATTGTACTTCCTTTGGATCAATTATAATCAATTGAGGATACTTATTTTTCATTTTATCAAATAATTGTTTAAACCACTGATCCTCATTAAAGGTAAAATCACATTCATGGGGGGTGTAGGATGTTCTTAATTTAATATGTTTAAAAAAGCAATCATGAAAATTATTTTGCATTAAAGCGGTGGAGTGCATCAATACGGGCCTTGCTCCAGAGTGGGTGATGATTGAGAGTGCTTTATCCAAGGCTTCTTCCAATCTTTTTTGGGTCAAGGGTAAAGAGCGTTGATCACCCAAGTTATTTATGATGTTTTCTGACAAATAATCAGCCCATAATTGTCCAATGATGACATAATCATACTGGTTACTTTGGATCATCTGATAATATTTTTGGGTAAGTTCATGGCAGAGGCTATAAACTTGCTTTTTAAAGTGCCACCAATCATAGAGATAAATATCAGGTAAGGTTAAGCAAGAAGATACAGTTTGCATTAAAATGGAGACATTTGCTGCTTGTCCTAATACATCGATAAAGCCCCAATAATGATTGGAAAAGGAATCCCCTATCATCAAGGCACGCTTACTATTCAATTTCTTTGCGCCAGCGAGGCATTGCATATTAATTTCATGCTTGTGGTCGGTAATACACAAATCCCTCAGTTGACTGCTGTATTGATCTAATTGTTGATATACGGCTAATAGTTCGCCGTCAAACCGCTGTGGAAACCCATGGTTTTTTTTTATTACGTAGTCAGTCAGGTGAACCAGCAGTATGGGGACTAATAATAGAAGCACAACGGTATAACGAAATGGCATGTTCTTCCAGCGTTTAGAAGGTTTTTCAATAAAATGCCAAGAGAGATAGGCTAAAACAAAAATAAGCCCAAAAGCAGCGCACAAAACACGAGGGGTTTCTATAATGCTTTGATATCTTAGCACTGAGAACACAACCCAATGCCAAATATAGAGTGAATAAGACAACAGACCAATAAATACTAGAGGTTTGCTCGAAAGTATTTGGCTCAAAAGGTTTTTAGGAGAACACGTTCCTAAGGCAATAAGGAGTCCAGTTGCACTACAAACAACAAATGCATCTACATCCGGATATCCTGCTAACTCGGGATTAAGTCGAGCAATATAGATCAAGGTTATAAATGCCAAACCGCCAATAAGGTTTAAAAGATATTTATTGATAGAGCCGACTGTCATCGGAATAAATGCAACACAAGAGCCGGTTAAGAATTCAAAGACTCTACTGGAGAGCAAGTAATACGTATGTGCAGGGAATGTTCGGGCATTGTATAAAGATATTAACAAAGCAAAAAAGGTCAACCCAATTAGAATAGGAAGCAAATATCTCTTAGGCGAGAAACGATATAAACAATAGATAAAGAGAGGTAAAAGTAAATAGCATTGCCATTCTATTGAAAGAGACCAGGTATGCAATAAAGGAAGTTGATGCGTATCCGGTGAAAAATAACCCGTTGTCGTTTTATCAAAGAATAAATTGGACAAAAATAAAGACGTTTTGCGAGCACTTCTGCTGTATTGCATTAAATCATCAGGTAAAAAAAACAACAAAGTCGAGGTGGTTGCCAAAAAAAGCAAACAAATAAAAACAGGTTGTAACCGCCAGAGTCTTCGATTATAAAAATCTAAAAATGAAAAGGAGTTATTTTGGAGGGATTCATGAATAATCCGCGTAATGAGAAAACCGGAGATGACAAAAAATACATCGACTCCTATAAATCCGGAAGGAAAAAAAGAGAGTCCTGCGTGATAAATTAAAACCAATATAATCGCAATGGCTCTAAGTCCATCAATATCGGGCCGGTATTTCATTCACCTTCAAACAAAAAGTCCCAATGCTATCACCTTGATTAAAATTTATCTATAAGCTCATTCTGGGTTTAGATTAGATTCACTGTGGATGAGCTCATTTAATCAATACGTTATTTTTTAAACAATGAGGTGTGTGGTTTATAGGACAACCCATTTTATTTGAGCGATACTATTATAATCGATAGTTCCAATTTATGAGGAAATGATGCATACCTTACGAACGTTTTTTGCCATTCTTCTCCCAAAGGAAACGCAAGTCCCTCTTTCCGATAGCTTAAAGACATTACAACCCATCATGTCCTCTGAATACATTCGCTGGATACCTATAGAAAAAATGCACATCACATTACAGTTTCTCGGAAACTTACCACAAGAGAAGTTGATGGCTGTGGTTGAAAGCGCGTGCAGTGCTATAAAAACCCTACCCGCATTTCGACTCGAGTTCGGTCCTTTTGAATGGTTTCCCACCTTGCGACATCCTAAGATTCTTTCGCTATCCGTTCACCCGCAAGTAACTTTAGCGATATTGGCCGATACAATTGGGAGCGCCCTAACTGCTTTAAATATTCCAATTGAAAAACGCCCATTTCGTGGGCACATGACAATGGGAAGATTAATTCGAAGAGGAGTGCACTATGAACTATTGGAGACTATAAAGAAACCAACTATCCCTGCAATCATTGTTAATAAAATTCATCTAATAGAAAGCAAAGCCGATAAAGGTAGACAAAATTACTATCCATTAGCAGAGTTCAGATTAGCCTCCGCTTAGACGGTTTTCTGGCTTCATTCATCTCAACCATAAACGCAACAAATACTCCATGATTGCACGTAATCCCATGGCTTCCCCGCCTTCGGGTTTCCCGGGTTTACTTTGCTCACTCCATGCCATAATGTCAAAATGTATCCAAGGGGTGTGTTTAGTAATGTATCGTTGTAGGAATAATGCCGCAATAATCGCTCCCCCATAGGGATAATCAGTGCAATTGCTCATATCAGCAACAGATGAGCGCAAAAATTTTTCATAAGGTTCAAATAAAGGGAGTCTCCATACAGGATCAACTGCTTTATGTGAGGCCTCGATGAGACCTGATGCTAAAAAATCATCATTAGTAAAAAATGCTGCTATTTCCGTTCCTACAGAAACACGAGCTGCTGAGGACAAAGTAGCAAAGTCAATCAATAATTCAGGTTCTTCTTCACAAGCCCTTACAAAAACATCGGCTAAAATCAGACGTCCTTCCGCATCTGTATTATCAATTTCTACAGTTAAACCATTACGCATAGTTAGAACATCACCAGGCCTAAAAGAACGGGGTCCAATAGCATTTTCTACGGCGGGAATAAGTAAATGTAAACGAATAGGTAAGTTCCTTTTCATAATCCAGTGAGCAAGACCTATCGCATGGGCGGCACCACCCATGTCTTTTTTCATTATTCGCATCCCGTAGGAGGATTTTAGATTCAATCCCCCCGTATCAAAACAAACCCCTTTGCCCACTAATGTAATCCGAGGATTTTTTTCATCACCCCAGATTAAGGAAAGCAGGCGTGGCTCTGATTGGGAGGCACGGCCAACAGCATGAATGGCAGGAAAATTTGCCTGCAACAATTCATCGCCAATCCATTGTTTGAACTGTGCGTTATGTTCTGCGGCTAAAGCTTCAACTGTATTTGCCATTTCTTTAGGCCCCATTTCACTCGCGGGCTGATTGATTAGATCACGTACCAAAAAATGGGCTTGGACTGAATCGATCAAATTTGAGAATATTTCTTCCTCAATGACTAAGACCCTAGGAGAAGGAGAATCTTTTTTGTATAGCTCAAAACGGTATTGCGCTAAAGCCCAATATAAGGCGGCTTCCTGAGAGCAAGGTTCTTGCAGCTGGTAATGGTTTGCTGGCAATAATAGAGCAGCATGAGCCATTGCTAATATCTGAGATTCATTACCAGTTCCTACATAGACTTTCTCTAATAAACCCTCGGTATCGTGAAATAAGCAATATTCACCAATTGCACCATTAAAATGAGTTTGAACAAAATAATTACGTTCTTTAGGGCTTAATGTCGTATTTTGTTCTTGTAATTGCTTTGGAGAAATTAGATAAAGCGGAATGGAGTTGACACGATTGATTGTATAAAAAAGCTCAGCATGCATGTCATGATCTCCAAAAACTAGTGAAATGATTTTTAACTTGATTATTAATTATCTATTCTGAATTTATTTTTGTCAAAAAAAGAGAAGAATAGCACTAGGAGCCAGGGTGCAGCGAAGCGAAACCCGGACCCCACACGCTGCGACCAAGCTATATTTGGAACATACAAAAACAGGTTTATTGTTTAAATCTTTGATACAGTCCGATTAAATCAGCTTCGCCGATAACATGTCCAGTCATGGCATTTAAAACTAAATCTCGCGTTGTACCATCACCTAAATTTAAGACCGTATCTAAAGCATATAATTTAAAATGATAACTATGAGCAATTCCAAAAGGGGGGCAAGGGCCTCGATATCCTAAACCATCCCAACTGTTTTTTGCATTTGCGGCTCCTGTAGGTACTGGGCTTCCTGCATCTAATTGGTGCACGTCGGAAGGTATATTAAACAAAATCCAATGCGTCCAGACGCCATCAGGAGAATCGGGATCGTCTACAATCAAGGCAAACGATTGTGTTTTAGGGGGAATATTACTCCACGTTAAAGGAGGGGATTGATCTGCTCCAGTACACGTATAAGAATCTGGAATTAGTGAATTCATTTTAATGTCTGGGCTTTTTAAGGTGAGAGAATAAGCACTATTATTGTATTGAAACAAAGAAAGCACTAAGAACAGAATAAGAGAATATTTTTTCATAATATTTTACTCCGACTCATCTAATTAAAAGATTAGATAATAAAGTATGGCACGGAAATCATCTAGAAAAGAAAAAACGAATACCGAGGAGGATTTTTTATCTAAAATAGACATTATTCCTGGAGTATAATGGTTTTTTCAAGTAGTGTTTTCATCGTATCGAGTTGCTTTTTAATCCATTGTCCAAGATATAAATAGGATATGAAATGACAAGTGAATGTGTTATTGATCTAATCGTGGCAAAAAAAGAAAAATCGTTTATTGTTTTTGAAGACAAGCATTTTATAGCCTTTTTGGACTCTCGACCTCTTTTTCCAGGCCATACTCTGTTAGCTCCTAAAATGCATATTAAAACAATGTATGAGGTTCCTGAGCCTATGATCGCTCCTCTTTTTTTACTCACGCAAAAACTGGGGACTGCGGTTGAGAAAGCAATGGATGCGGCAGGAAGTTTCATTGCAATGAATAATACAATCAGCCAAAGCATACCCCATCTCCATATACATATTGTTCCCAGAAATAAACACGATGGACTTAAAGGTTTTTTCTGGCCGCGAACTCATTATAAGGACGAAGCCGAGATGCATGAAGTGCAAGAAAAAATTTGTAAGCAGTTGAAAACACAAGCCTAAATAACCTATTTAAAGTTCATAACAAAACTCATTGGTTGCTTTGTAATGCACTTGTTTGGTTTGGGCGCCCTGTTTTTTTAATTGCATTATCAATGTTTTATCATTAAAAGTTTCCACCCATTTTTTAATCTTTGACAGAGGCCATCTGTGCTTATAAATGACCTCACCATGCCTATCCAATTCTTTGACAACAAGTATTCTGGGTAACTTAAACGGTAACGCATCCTCATTCAAAATGAGAATAGCTAAAAAGATGCGTAATGAATAAAAAGAGGGGTGAAAGTCACCACTTCGATGGTTAATATTTTTTAAAGTAGTGCATTTGGTGTTGGTAAATTTTATATTACCAGCTGTTTGGCATTTTGCTTTATTCTGGGGTTTCCCAGTCATTTGAAAATGTTTAGGAGCATTTATATTGGGTCTGGTTTCCCTGGCGAACCATACACGTCCTTCCATATCAACTAAAAAACGGAGAGTAGGATCTTCCTTTTTTGAACGCTTTTCTTCAAGTAATTTTTCCAAAGTAGATAAAGACTCAATGAAATAAGTACATTCTTCGTGATGAACTTTATTAATTAAATGAAAACAATTGGAGAAATCAGGTGCTACAGAAAAAAACTCTTCATGGAGTTTAGGGTAAAACAACATACAACGTACCTCTTATTCCTTTGGGCTAGATTGCAAACATATAGTCCTTAGTGTATCTAAGGAAAAAACAGTTGCGGATTTTTCCATTCTTGCTTTACAAGGTCAATAGTATATTATTGATTTTAGTCCCAAAACTGATTCAGCCTGAATTTCAATAATAACCGGGATAATCATGTATTTTCTCTCATTTATACTACTAGGATGGTTTACAATGACTTCTAATTTATCAGCAGCGGATACCCAACATCATGATAATGCGTATGATTATTCATTCCATACATTACGCGGACATGAAACACTACCTTTGTCTTCTTTTAAAGGAAAGGTGGTGATTGTAGTAAATACCGCCTCAAAATGTGGTTTTACCCCACAATACGCACGTTTAGAAAAACTGTATGAAACCTATAAGGATAAAGGCTTAGTTATACTCGGAATTCCTTCAAACGATTTTGGTGGCCAAGAGCCGGGGACTGAGGAAGAAATTGCTAGTTTTTGCCAAGTTAATTATGGTGTAACTTTTCCGATGGCCGCCAAGGAAGTAGTTTCAGGAAAAGATGCGCATCCTTTTTATCTTTGGGCTCGACAGAAATTAGGGTTTGGTACCGCACCAAAATGGAATTTTCATAAATATCTCATTAACCGTAACGGAGAACTTATTGATTATTTCTATTCAACTACTTCTCCAGAATCAGGAAGATTTATCAAAGTTGTTGAGAAAGCACTGGATGAGAAAGCATGAATTAAAAGGACGAAATGGAACCTGGGGATTCAAACCAATGTAGTTCCCGAGGTTCCAATCGATTGAATCAGAAAAACTTATTTAATAAATTACCCCGCATCATATCCGCCCGCAACAGCGTTATATACTTGTACGATACTATCGAGTAATTGAGCTTTTTCTTGAATTAAAGTTAATTTACTGCGGTCAAGATTTATTCTTGCATTAATTACATTGCGATAATCCCTTGCTCCAGATTTATATTGGGCTTGTGCAATAGCAAATGATTGTTTAGCTGCTAAATATCCTTTGTAGGTTTGTAGGTATGATAAATTGTTCTTTTGCTGATTGGTAAGCGCATCATCTACATCTGCGAATGCTGAATGAAGGGTTCCTAGGTAATCATAATAAATGGCTTTGAATCCAGCTTTGGCTGATTTGATATTTTGATAGGAACTGGCATTGAAAATTTTTGTTGATGCCACCGCTTCAGCAATCCAAATGTTCGTACTCAATTTTAAAAGATGGGTTAAATCAACTGATGCTCCGCCAATTAAACTTGTGAGCGCAATGGTTGGGAAAAATGCAGAATATGCCACTCCAATTTGCGCTTGTGCTATTTTTAAGTTATTTAAGGCGATCATAATGTCAGGACGATTTTTTAAAACTGCTGAGGGTAAAGATTTAGGAATCAATTGATTAACATTTAAAGAAAATAAACTACGATGAGTAGCAATAGGACCGGGGTTTTGATTCAATAAGAGGCGAATCGTATTCTCACTTTGTGCCACGATATTTTCAATTTGGGGAATATTTGCTTCTTCTTGGGCAATTTGTTGATCTAAATTAGTAATTGTCTCGATAGTACTGGCGCCTTTTTTGAATCGTATTTGTTCGAGTTGACGTAGTTTTTTTAAGTCTGTACTCAGACGGATCTCTACTGCCAATTGTTCTCGTTGACTCAAGAGCATAAAGTATGCCCCGCTCATTTGGCTCATGATACCTAATTTTATTGACTGGGATTGGGCTTCTTCCATTGCAAGGGAAGCTTTTGCTGATTTAATGTTGCTGATATTATTTAAGATATTTAAAGTGTATCCTGGAACAAACCCGGCGTTGTATCCCCTAAACCTCAGGCTGGAAAGGTTTCCAAAAAAAGGATTATTTGCCAATTGGCCTCTGGGAGTAATATGGGTATTCCACGTTCCCCCAGTAAAACCGGTAGCGCTGGCATCAAGAGTTGGGATCCAGGCATATTGAGCCGCTTTAAGTTGTGCTTTTGCTTGTTCAATTGTCGCATAAGAACTTCTAATCGAATCATTACAGGCTAGGGCTTGGGCCATAAGCTGATTAAGCTCTGGATCGTGCAGTTTTTTCCACCATGCGAAATGACTTAAATCGGCGTGGTTATTGAGATATTTGATTCCACTTCGGGTACTTTCAGGATAACTTACCTTTTCATGAAGAATGCAGTTTTTACAACATCCTCCAAGTAACAGGGCAAATAGATTGAGCAAGATAATTTTTAGTTTCATAATTTGGCCAATTCAATAAATTTATTAATCGAGCTTCGTTCTAAATATTTTTCCTGTTAAAAGAATCAGAATAAAAGCGATCAATAAAATAGGTAAAATATTAGGGATAATTTGCACGAGTGTATTGCCTTTTAGTAAAATCCCACGCGTGATTCGGACAAAGTAGGTCATGGGAAGACAATATCCAATAAGTTGTGCCCACGTAGGCATACCATAGAACGAGAAAATATAACCGGATAAAAACATTGAGGGTAATTGATAAAAGACACTCAGTTGCATTGCTTGCATCGGCATGTGTGCGAGAGTAGAAAATATCATTCCTACCATTAAACTGGCGATAATAAATGGCGCCACAGCAATATACAGCAAAAGAATGCTGCCTTCCGTAGGAATATGAATTAATAACTTACCAAAAATGAGAATACTAGTGAGTTGTAAATATCCTAAAACAATATAAGGAATAACCTTACCCAGAATGATCTCCAAAGGTTTTAATGGAGTACTTAAGAGCATTTCCATCGTGCCGGATTCTTTTTCTGAGGTAATAGCGGTTGAAGTTAGCATTACCATGGTGAGGGTAAGCAACACACCAATTAAACCAGGAACAATATTATAAGAACTGGTGTTTGATTCGTTATAAAGCCGGTGAATGGTGAGGTTGACGCTTCTATCCAAATGACTTGGAGAGGGTGAGCCTAAACCTTGTTGATTGAACCTATTTAGAGTTTGATTCAATATGGGAAGCGCATTACTAAGAGCACTGGCGCTGCTTCCAGGATCGCTCCCATCGATTTCAACCAATAATTGGGGATTTTCTTTGCGAATGTACTTCCGAGTAAAATTGGGAGGGATAGTAAAAGCGAGGCTTATTTTTCCATTCGCGAAATCTTGATTCTTCTTGTCTTCATTTAATAGTTCATTCTTTACTTTAAAATAGCCTGAAGCCTCAAGTGCGCTGACATAGCTTCTCGTTAACGGGGTATTATCATAGCTGATGATGGTAGTGGGTAAATGCTTTGGATCGAATTGAATTGCAAATCCAAAAAGAATTAACAGCATAATCGGTAAAATAACGAGCATCGCAATGGTGCCCCGATCGCGAATGACAAGAATAAATTCTTTACGTATTAAACCCCCGAGGCGTTTTAGAGATATTCCTTGTAATATACCCTTATAGTTCATCGCATTAATCCGATAAAAACCTCTTCAAAAGATGGTGTGATCTCTTTAAATGAAAGATGATTGTTTTCCTGAATGGCCTGGTCTAATAAGTTATGATCTCGTGATGAAATTCGCAATTCATTATTTACAATGGATGCTAATAGTTTTGGCTGCGAAGCAAGTAATTGCTCCATTACTTTATTTTGTTCTTTCCGATTTACTTCTACGACATAGGTTTTGACTTTTGATTGTGGAATTAAATCTTTGGTCCGGCCGGTATATAATAATTTTCCTAAATTAATATAGGCCAGATCGGTGCACTTTTCCGCTTCATCCATATAATGGGTCGTTACCAAAATAGTGGTGTTATCTCGCGAGGAAATTTTATGTAAATAATCCCAAAATTCTTTACGCGCTTTGGGATCGACACCGGCTGTCGGTTCATCCAAGAATAATAATTGAGGTTTATGCAATAAACTGCATGCTAAGGCTAAGCGCTGTTTCCATCCTCCCGATAAATTACCTGCTTTTACGTTTTGATAGTCTTCGAGCCCGAGTTCGCGGATCATTTCTTCTATGGTCTGAGCCGAATTTTTTATTTCAAAAATATCTGCAATAAAGCGAAGGTTTTCATGAACAGTTAATCCTGTATAAAAGCTGAATTTTTGAGGCATATAGCCGGTACGCTTTTTTATTTCATCGCTTTGAGTTTTAATATCATATCCAAGACAACATCCTTCTCCATCGGTAGGTGTTAAAAGACCACAGATCATTCGAATAGTCGTCGTCTTGCCACTACCATTTGAGCCAAGAAAACCAAATATGGAACCTCTTTCTACTTGTAGATTAATATGATCGACCGCGATTTTCTTATCGAATTTTTTTGTTAATTGTTTTACATCGATTACAAAATCACTCATCAAGCTAATTCCAAGGTAACAGGTTGCCCGAGATGAATTTTTTCAAGATCAGGGCTATCAATTTTTGCTTCGATTCGGAACACAAGACGTTGACGTTCCTCACGGGAATAAATAATAGGGGGAGTGTATTCAGCAATATTTGAAATAAAGAAAATATGTCCTTCCGCAAAATGTTCATTGTGGTCAGTCTTAATCTTAACGTGCTCATTAAGACGTAATTCAGCAAGTCGTTCTTCAGGAACAAAAAATATAGCCTTAATATTATTTTTGATAATCAAGGAAAGCACAGGCGCACCTGCTTGGACAAACTCACCTTGGGTATAATATGTATCAAACACAATTCCTGAATCAGGTGCAAAGTTTTCCTTGCGGGTCATCTGCCATTTTTTATCGGCGGTATCAACTTGATTGTTTTTGATTCTAAAATCAATATCATTAAGTTGCTCTTTTGAAATGTTTAGATCTCTTTTGGCTGCATCAAGATCATTTTGACTTGCTGCATTTTGCTTGCGCATCTCCAAAGTACGACGGTAGTTAATCTCATTGTAATTGAGTTGGGTCACAATTTGTTGACGTTGAGCAAGTAAATCTTTGTTAGTTAATTTACTCATTTTGACATTATACAATTCGCTGGTTTGCTCAAGCTTAAATAAAAATTGATTCGTTTTGACTAACTGTCCTCTTGATACAGCTAAATCACTCAGCCGGCCGCCAAAATCAGCCGACAAATAAACCAGGTCGGTATCAATATATCCACTAAATATCTTATTTTCTTTTTCACAGGCTGTGAGCAATAAGAGAGTCAAAACAACGAGCAACAGTTTCTGCATTCCAAACCCATCCTGAGCTTTATTACGAACTGCTCAAATTTTAGCAGCTATGCAATCTTGGGGTATTTAATTTATGTATATTAAGCTCAAGAATTCCATGTGTCAAAAAGAGTTGATCTTTTAAGGAAGGCCTCAATTTAGAGACAGATTCCCGACTTTATTCCACGATCGGCAGCTATTGACCTAGGCATAGTAACATGTTACACCCCAACCCAGAATTAAGTCACTAAGTAGTCAAAATCATAAAGGAGTATCTGATGAATTATAAATTTTTTTGTAGTCTAACAATCGCTGTGTCTTCTTTATTGACCCAGTCTGTTTATGCAGAGCAAAAAACAATTGCTTATAAGAATGAACGAGGATCAATTTTAGAACTTAATATCTTAGCAGATCATAAAATTGAAGGTTATTTCACCACAGCAGTTGCTTCTAAAACATGCCCACAAGCAATTAATCAAAAAAGACCTATTATCGGCTATATGGTTGGTAATGCTATATCCTTCAGTGTGGTTTATCCGATGTGTGACTCAATATTGAGTGTTAGTGGCCATTTTGATAAAAACCAGCAAGCCATTGACACCCTATCCATACTCAGCAAACAAGCTACCGACATAATTCACGAAGGACCTGGGGCTCGTTTTATTGGCCACGACTCTTATAAAAAAATAGGGTAATTACTGAGTAGTGTATTGGCCTTGGGATGATTTTGTTACTTAGCCTTTAGGGAATGTAACAATTTATCCCTCGCTAGGTCCCGGGACCGGTTCGCGGCATTCAGCACCGATCTACATTAAAACAAATCTTTATATGGAGATATCAACGATGATACCGTTGAAGAACCCTTTACGGGGTTAATGTTTCTCTTGAGCTAGGTCCTTTTTAAACTGCGTACCATATCACGTAACTCGAAAACCACTAACTCTGAACTCTTGGTGATGCCTATTACTAATAAAAACTGGGCGGCATAATAGAGAAGCATAATCAAAATCGTTGTGAGTTTGTTATCCGATAGAACAAATAAGTTTAATGACAAAACAAAATCAGACAATAAGAAAAGACAAGCTCCTGTCTGTATCAACAGTGATGGTTGTTTCACTTGAAAAGAGCAAAATACCATGAAGGTCAACAGGCATAGATAAATGGCTACTGGTTTTTTTAAGTCGCCTAAATAGGGGGATAAAAAGTAAAAGCTTATTAGGACAAAGACTAAAACGGGTAAAAAGAAAAGCAAATTTTTTCTTTGAAATCGCATGTTGATTAAAAAGATACTAATGTACATGCAATGTGCACCCATAAACATCAAGATTCCTAGTTGCAATGCAACCTTCGTAGGAAGAGTTAGAAATACATCTCCAATTAAGGAAAAGCCTAAGGCACAAAGTAATAAAATTTTGAGGTGTCTCGGAGGGTTGGTTTGAACAACAAATACCATCAGTATGGCAATGGGAATTGTTTTAAATAAGGTGGTCAAAGGATATTGAATAACAGAGAGTAACAAAAGATAAAGGAGCATACTCAGTAAAATAAAAATTATTGTTATTTTAAAAGGCCGGGCTCGCATCTAAAAGTCCTTATTTTTCAGTGCTCTTTAGTTCCTTATAGTATACAACGTCTTTCTTTGCCCTTATAAGTTTTTGTTTATTGAGATAAATTGTGGTTTAATAACGAGCTGTTTGTATTCCTTTGGACCTAGTTATGAAAAAAATAATCTTACTTCTAATCATTACTTCTATTGTTTCAGTTGGACATACCAGTAAGCTTAGTAAATTTTTAAAACAAATGGATGAGGAAGACAGGGTAAGGCAAGAACGAGAATGGCAACAAGATATGAATTTTGGTGATTTTTCATTTCGATTAGATAAACGGTATACCGATGATCATGGACAACGCTGTCGTGATTATAAGTTTAGATCCCGCAGTAATCCTTTTCGCCATGGATATTACACCGTCTGTGATGAACGCTAGAATTCACAGATTGCAGGAGAAAAAATGTTGCGATGCTTTTTCTCCTGAACACCTTAGTTAATTCTTCCATTTGATGAGCAATTTATGAATTAAATGGAGAAATCCATTACATATTCTACAATAACATCATATAGACATAAATCTTGCTAAAGCGCTGCAATTCAACTTTAAGGATGCATTTATGAGTAAGTCTATGATGATGCTCCTCTTGGTAGTTTCTTCTTGCGATTATGCCAACATTGCTAATAATATTTTATTAAGCAGAACCTCAGAGCAGAAAGCACAAATTCTAAGTGGGATTATCAACTCAGCAGGCGAGCCATGTATTCCTACCGAAGCTTTTTATCAGGGTGTGGATCTGAATGATGCGGCCTATTGGAATATTGCTTGTTCTAATGGTAAGTCCTTTGTCATTCAAATTGCCAACGACGCCGCCGCGACAAAAACAATAATTCAATGTAGTGCGATGAAATCATTAGGGACTCAGTGCTTTAAGAAATTCGGTTTTTAAATGACTAAGACTACCAAGATATATGGGTTGAGACTTTATAATAAATATTAATGGAGTTGAACCAGAGCTGACTGTATACTCAAATAGAAGGAACATTATATATTAGTGAATAAAAGAAGGATTTTTTATGGCGCAAACAGTAGAACATCGTGTTATCAATTTAATTGCAAGAACTCAAGAGATCCCACCTGAAGATATTGATTTGGATCAATCGATTTACCAAATTGTTCCTCGCTCTCTGGATTTAGTTAATTTATTCTTCGATCTAGAGGATGAGTTTGATCTTGATATTCGTAATGACATCCATAAAGAAAAAACAATCCGTGAAATAGCTCTTGATATTAAACAATTAATTGCGAAAAAAAACTAAGTGTAAATTGTCTTCTTGTTGTTAAACAAATGATGACTATTTCGTCAAAATTTTAGAAAGAAAATTGATCTCTTCCCCAATAAAAAATAATAAATCAAGTAGTTATGCACTTAAGTCTTATTTTGTACATTTACTCATTGTCATTGTTCTAAATTAAATTTAGAATGCCTTTTTTATTTATGAGTAGAACAAAATGTCATCAGTATTTGCGCTCCTAGGACTAAAAGACAAACTTGAATATACCTCCATGACGGAATTAGGGATCAGCAGTGATCTCAGTAAACTTCAATCGCAGTCCCAAAATTATTTTACTATTGCAAAAGGAGTTTATGCTGCTGATGGCAACCAACTCGGTGTTGCGATTAATGAAGGACAACACTTCGGAATAAAAAATAGTGAACATGTTGAATTTTTAAAGAGATGTACTGCGCTGGTGAGAGAAAAATCCACGCAACTCAAGAATATCGATCAAAAAATCATAGGCAGTGTGGTTTTTGGGGTAGCTGCAACTGCATTATCGTTTCTGCCTGTGGTTGGCCTTTTAGGTTGGATAGGTTGGGGGGCTACCGCTTATTTTATTCAACAACGTGCTATTGCATATAAAGAATATCAAGAATCATTGGCTCTTTTAGTAGGTGTATGCAATTGGAGTCTGGGTGAAGGTGAGGAAACACGCAATAGCAGTATCAGTCTTTTGACTACCCACGAATCGATACGTGATATGATGGCTGTGCTTTATCCTGTTCTTACGGAAAAACAAGTAAAACATCTCATTGCGGATGATATTGAGGGTAAATTTGCTGAAGAATTAAATGAGTATGAAAAAAGATTTAAATTAGGCTTCAATCCTAATCAATTCTTTTCTAAAACAGACGATACGATTGCACTCAGTAAAAAAGGTGCGGAATTTAGCCGTTGCATTTACGGTTACAACAAAGGTGGCTTTACTGATTTTCTTGATGCTATTGTATCTATACTTCCCGATTTATATAAAGCTGCCCTTCACGGTTGTCAAAAACTCCACTACTGGTGGCAAGAGAAGAATCATTCATCAGAGAAGGAAGAGGCGTCTGTTTCGCAAGTACCTAGTACTTTTTCAAACAAGTAGATTGTATGTAATTCCCCTAAGTAATTTAGGGGAATAACTGGGTTAATATAAGTAGCACTTTTATCTTTACGACAGAGAATGAGTTTCCATTTTTATTTGTCTATCTTATTAAATTTTTAATTTTGATCAAAAGCTGTGCTATTGCGCTAAAAGCGTGTTTTTGATTCGAGGATACATTTATCCTTTATCTCATTATAACTGAATAACAAGGAGAAAAAATGGAGCTTAAGATAGAAGAAATTAATGATGCGGATATTTTTATCTACGGTAAAATGGAACCCGATGAAACGGACAGAATGCTCTTTACTAAACTGGAGCAGTTACTTATTCAGCCTGATGGTTGTTCAAAGATTGCTAAGTTACAACACAGTAGCGAAAAGCTCTGGTTAATCCGCGATAGCCGAGTGGCTGGCTTACTTACAGTTCAATCGGTTAGCTGGGATAAAGAGTTAACCCAATGGGTACTCAATGGGCCTCAGCGTTACATGTTATCGAATTATCACGGATGGATTTTAAATAATTCAATTCCTGGCAGTGATATCTTTCTTGCAGTAGTGGATTCAGTGGGGGGGTTTATCGATATGACGGCCGATAAGGCCAAGCCTCATCTTCCGGGGTTATTAAAAATTCTAGCCGAGAATGGATATTATATAGAAAATAGGATTAACCCGAAGGCAGGACAGCAATCAAAATTAACAGGTTATTCAACTTACATTATCGATTTGTCACCCAAAGTCACCGTGCAATCAACAGAAGTTTTTTTGCCCGAAGGGATCAGCATGGCCCTTTGTTGTCCAATTTCAGTATTAAAAACAGGGCAGATGAAGGTAATGAAAGATCCAGTGACACGCGTTGATGATGGAATTAGCTATGAGCGCAGCTATTTATTGGAAAAATATCCTTATCTGCAAGAAGGAGCAGATTTTTATCCCAATATTAAGCTAAAGAACATTATCAACTACATTTCAGCAACTACTTTAATGCCAGAAGAGTATTGGAGCAAATTACAAAAAATTGATGAAGATATTAATGATCCTATATTTTCTGAAACAATGACCGAACCTGTGTTGAGTCCTAGTGGACATTCTTATGAGAAAAAATCCATTGAGCTATGGATAAAAAAGAAACAAGTTGGGTTGCCAACAGTGAGTAATACACTTCCAATCCCTGATCCAATGACACAGGAGAACATTAGAGGTAAGACTCTTGTCCCAAATAAAAACTTGATGCAATTTATCCAAGCTTGGCCCGCTTTTTATGAAGACCAAGAGTTTAAATTGGCAATAAAAATCTCCACACCTACCCAAACATAGTATTTATTTTTCTTGCAATGCGGGAGTATCCATTAGGCGCTTACTAATTTTTATTCGAACAAATGATTTCGTATGAATTAAATAAGATGGTTTATCTTCGTGCATTTTTTTTGTTATAGTTTTTATGGGTGATTTTATAAGGACGTTTTAAGGATATGTACACGAAATACCAAGGAGTGGTGACGCGATTTCTGCGTCAAGAGGAGCGACTCATATTATCCGAAGAACATGAAATGCCACTGGTTATTGAGGCAACTGATGCAACAGATCTAAAGTTTTTGCAACAGTTCCTTAAATCTAACTCGCAACAAATTATTGCAGATATGGCTCAGTATGGAGCAGTTCTTTTAAGAGGTTTTGCTATCAATACTGATGAGGAGTTCGAGAGGATTGTTTTGAGTATCCCAGAATTTCGCGGTATTAGTGAAGCATTTATGTCTGAAAATGGTCGCGATCGCGTGGATAATCTGCAATTTGTGCTACATACTAATTCCGTCTATAAAACGGGCGGAACACTCTATCTAGGGGGCTTCCATTCGGAAAATTATTATTCTGCTGATGTTCCTAGTTATCTTTGTTTTTGTTGTTTCCAACCCTCAGAGTTAGGGGGTGAGACCGGTTTAATTAATACGCAAAAAATTTACAGCCATCTGCAAGATGAGCTAAAACAAAAATTAGAAAATAATTCTTTTTTTGTTTGTAAATGGTCAGTTGCCGAAATTGCAGAACGATATCAAATTTCTCAGGATGCGGTAAAAAAAGTATGCCAGAAATTCAATTTTCCAATTGAAGGCGATGGAGAAAATCAGTTTGTATTGATGTATAAGCCCAGTGTTTGGGAACATCCTCTTACTCAAGAAAAAGCCCTGCAAATCAATATGTTTGAGCTGCCTACACTTAATTATGAACTGAGAAAGTGTTTTATGAACGACTATAAAGGGAAGATTTGGTTTTGGCATCGATTTTTTTGGCGCTTACCTACCTCAATGTTCAATTTAGTAGAATTTCTCGCTATGGTGTGTATTTCTTTTTTTAATTCACCTCAAAATGCATATAAAATTGTACGCACAAAACTATCCAATTCTAAAGCGAGTAGAAAAAATAAAAGGTTATCAGCGAAAACAGTAAAAGTGGGGAGTTGTTTTAACGACAAAGAGATAAAAGAACTCGCTCAACTCATGCGAAGTTATTATTCATCTTGTTTGTGGAAAAAAGGGGATGTATTGCTTATTGATAATAAAAAAGTTATGCATGCCGGTATGCCTGGAATGGGGCCTAGATTAATCCGGGCCATGATTTGTAATCCCCTAGCTATGAATTATTCATCCGAGACAGGATTTCTAGTGGCTAAAGAGAGTACTAGCTATACCATTGGCGCATGTATGGTAAAAGGTACTATGAATTAAACGAGTAACCTGAAGTCGTGCTCCAGGCTACAATTCTTATGTTACAGTCAGGAATAAATAATACGTGCTAGTTCAGCCCCTAGGCGTGCATTGTTTTTAATTAAAGCAATGTTGGCCAGCAAACTTTTTCCTTGGGTGAGTTGGGCAACTTCGGCTAAGAGAAAGGGAGTTAATTCCTTTCCTGTGATATTATTTTGTTCCGCTTTTTGTATGGCATTCATAATAACAGGTTCGATGATCTGAACTGGAATATTAAATTCTGCAGGAATCGGGTTGGTGACCAAGACACCTGATGTCATGCCCAAACCCCAATGTGCTGTTAATATATCTGCAAGGGTTGATACATCCTCAACCCAGGTTGATAACGGATGATGGGTTGCATCGGTATAAAACGCGGGCAGTACTTGCGTGCGATAACCTACTACAGGCACACTCATCATTTCTAAAAATTCTAAGGTACGCGGCAGGTCGAGTATGGCTTTGGCTCCTGCACAAATTACCGCAATGGGAGTTCTGGATAATTCAATAAGATCTGCTGAAATATCTTGTGCATCGCCTCGATGAACCCCGCCAATTCCTCCAGTAGCGAATAATTTAAGACCTGCTTTAGCAGCACAAAATAGGGTTGCAGCGACTGTAGTTCCTGCAGAGTGCCGATTGGCTAACATATAGGGTAAATCGCGTCGGCTTGCTTTCAAAGCCTCTTTATTGTTTGCAAATTGCTGCAATTCATTTGTTGTTAAACCAATTTTAATTGTTCCATCAATCACAGCAATGGTTGCGGGTGTCACATCCAGTTCCCGTACAATTTGCTCCACTGCTAGTGCGGTTTCATAATTATCAGGATAAGGCATGCCATGAGAAATAATTGTGGATTCTAATGCCAGTATCGGTTTGTTATGCTCAAGCGCTACTTTTACTTCGGGGGAGTAATCAAAAAATTGGTTCATGATGAATTTCTCGTACTGAATGGTTTAGTTGAATATTTTTTAATGCTTCAAAATTAATTTGTTCATTGACGGTGTGACATGATTGCACGGTTAAAGCAGCCATTGCCGCCCCTGTGTGACAGGCGTCAATTATGGGTGTGTTCTTTTTTAATTCATAAAGAATTCCTGCAATGAAAGCATCTCCTGCTCCACTGACATCGACTATTGGATCAATAAAAAATGCTGGCACATGTTTTTTAACGGTTTCATTAACAATCACATAACCTGATTTTCCCAAACTGATAATGCAATTCCTAACGCCTTTATCCAACAATATCTGGCCTGCTTTGATGCAGTCAGATACTGAATGAATATGAGTTTGTGTTAAAGCTTCTGCCTCAAAACGGTCCGGTTTCAACAGAAAAATATTCTCTAATAAAGGCGGTAATTTTCGGGCTTTGCTCACAGAAACCGGATCAATGCATAGTTTAATATTTTGGGTGCGCGCTATTTGAATGGCATATTCAATAATAACATGAGGTAAATTAGTATCCAGAAATACAATCTCTTCATTATTCCATTCACACCAAGAAGACGTAAATTGCTCGAAGGGAACATGATCAAAAATTTCCATGTCGGCTAAAGCAAGAACTAATTCTCCTTCTTTATCGAGAATAACATCATAGTGAGCTGTAGGTTTATTATGAATAGTAAGAATATTTTGGATTCCCACGCCCATACTTTTTAAATGGGCAATGGCTTGTAGTCCATCATTATCTTGGCCTACCACGCCGTAGATATGAACATTATTAGTCAATAATGAAAGATTTTTTGCACATTATGAGCAACACCACCAAAGCTTGAAATGGATGAAACGGGATTGGATGTCCCTAATTGCAGTTGATGTGTGGATGTTAATTTGCGATCAATGGTTATACCGCCAATGCATATTATTTGTTTATTCATTAATGGATCAAAAAAATTTTTTGAGTCAAGCATCATAGCATGAGAACATAGGAGTTTCCTGCTGGATAAGAATGAATCCTTCTGTGCTATTCTTTTTTTATGACCGTTGAACGAAATTGATTATTCAACTTCCTACCCGCCACTCTTTATTGCTGTTTTTAGACCATCTATAGTTTGTGAAGTATAGGGATTATCTGATATAAATTGTTTACAGATACTTTTGAGGACTTATAAGGAAAATCATGGGACTTCTCGTTGATGGTCAGTGGCATGATGTCTGGTACGATACGTCTAAAACAGGAGGGGCATTCAAACGAGAACCGAGCCAATTTCATTCGGGGATAAGTAATGAGCCCAATTCTCGCTTTCCAGCTGAAAAAAACCGTTATCATTTATATGTATCGCTTGCTTGTCCATGGGCGCACCGGACTTTAATTTTCAGAAAACTCAAAAAACTTGAAGATTATATTGATGTTTCCATAGTGCATCCGCACATGCTTGAAAAGGGATGGACGTTTAAACAAGAAATGGGAGCTACTGGAGATACTCTTTATGGATTGAACTATTTATATGAACTTTATGTGAAAGCAAACCAAAATTACACTGGCCGAGTTACTGTTCCTGTTTTATGGGATAAAAAGGAACAAACTATCGTTAGTAATGAATCAGCAGAAATTATTCGTCAATTCAATCAAGAGTTTAACCATTTAACAGGTGATAATCAGGACTTTTACCCAGAATCACTCCGAACGGAAATAGATGCATTGAATGACCGAATTTATCATGCCATTAACAATGGAGTTTATCGTTGTGGATTTGCAACAACTCAAAAGGCCTATGAAGAGGCATACATCCAATTATTTCTTTTACTGGATGAACTGGATGAACGACTACGTCACCAAAAATACTTACTGGGTGCACAGGTAACTGAGGCTGATTGGCGCTTTTTTACCACCTTAATTCGTTTTGATGCAGTGTATTACAGTCATTTCAAGACCAATCAGCAGCGAATTAGTGATTATCAAGGGATACAGCCCTATTTAGAAAGACTCTACAATCATCCTGGAGTGCGTGACACCGTAAACTTTTTACATATCAAGCAACACTATTATTTTAGTCACAAGAACATAAATCCAACACAAATTGTACCCTTAGGACCGAAACTTAACTTTGATTTTTAATAGCCCCTGATTCCTGTCGTTCTGAACGTAGACAGGAATCCAGTCATTACTCAATACATTTAAAAAGTATTAATCTATACTCTACTCTTTAGATCCTTTCTCACCCAATTAATTAATCCACCCTCAATAAGCAGTTCGATTTGACGTTTGGACAGAGTTTGTATTACTTCTATTTCTCTATCATTAACGGTTATTGTGAATAATGTTTTGTCTAAGATATGGGGTAAGTTATTGATCGCAACAATATCTTCTAAATGGATTTCATCATAATCGTTAGGATTTTTAAAAACCAAAGGTAGAATGCCAAAATTAATCAGATTTTGCCAATGGATGCGAGCAAAACTTTTTGCAATGACGACTTGCAAACCTAAATAGCGAGGAGCTAAAGCCGCATGTTCACGGCTTGAGCCTTGACCGTAATTGTCTCCTCCTATAATTACATGCCCATCTTGATGTTTGCGAGTACGTTTTGCATAAGTTGGGTCGACCCGAATAAAGATAAATTCACTTATTTTAGGAATATTACTTCTGAAAGGAAGAAATTTTGCTCCTGCAGGAGAGATTTCGTCCGTAGAAATATTATCTCCTGCCTTAAGAAGTACGGGTATTCTAAATGAATTTGGCAAGGGTGCTAACTCTGGCAACGTTACTATATTTGGACCTTTCACGAGCTCTACTTTTTTTGCCTCCTCTAAAGGCAAGGGGGCTTCGAAACATGCTGGATTTAATATTCTTTTCTGAGGGATTTTTATTTCTGGGTAAGGTATGTCCAAAGTAGTTGGATCGGTAATTACTCCTGTCAAAGCGGAAGCAGCGGCAGTTTCAGGGCTACAAAGGAATACTTTATCTTCTTCTGTTCCCGAACGGCCCGGAAAATTTCGCGGTACCGTTCGTAAGCTATTTTTTTCGGTTGCAGGAGCTTGTCCCATCCCAATACACCCATTGCAGCCTGCCTGATGGATGCGGGCTCCAGAATGAATAAGAGTTCCTAAATATCCATCTCGGACCAATTCCTCTAAAATTGTTCGCGAACTTGGATTGATATCAAAAGATACATTTGGATGGATTGTCCGGCCTTTGACGATTTCAGCTGCAATTGCAAAATCTCGATATCCAGGATTGGCAGAAGAACCAATATAGGTTTGATAGACCTCTTCCCCTGCTATTTCAGCGACGGGTACTACATTACCTGGGCTGGTTGGTTTTGCGATGAGGGGGATTAATTTCGATAAATTGATTTCTGTATGTTCATCATAGGAAGCCTTGGGATCTGCGATTAGTTCTATCCAGTCGTTTTTACGACCTTGACTTTCTAAGAATTCCTTAGTGATCTCGTCTGATGGAAAAACGGTAGTCGTGGCTCCTAACTCGGCACCCATATTAGCAATTACATGTCGATCCATGGCACTTAAATGTTTTAATCCTTCTCCATAATATTCCAATATGTACCCAACTCCCCCTTTAACATTATAACGACGGAGCATTTCTAAAATGACATCTTTTGCACTAACCCAGGGGGGTAAGGCACCTGTTAAATGAATACCCATAACCTTAGGCATTTTGATATACAGGGGATAACCGGCAATGGCGAGTGCGACTTCCAACCCACCTGAACCAATTGCAACCATTCCCATAGAACCTGCAGCACAGGTGTGACTGTCTGAACCGGTGAGTGTTTTACCCGGCTTTCCAAAATTTTGCATGTGTACGGCATGACTAATTCCATTTCCGGGACGGCTAAAGTAAAACCCAAATCTTCTGGCTGCGCTTGCAAGAAAAAGATGATCGTCAGGATTTTTATTGTCTTCTTGAATTAAATTGTGATCTACGTATTGAACTGATATTTCAGCGTGGGTACGTTCAAGTCCAATGGCTTCCAATTCAAGCATGACTAGTGTTCCTGTAGCATCTTGACACAAAGTTTGATCCATTTTTAAGGCAATTTCTTTACCAGGCTCCATTTTGCCTTCTAGAAGATGTGCTTTGATGATCTTTTCCGTTACATTCATCGCTTCCTCCTTGAAAACAGCTGATTGTTAAAATATAGCACAATGCACTAAATACACTTTCGATAACCAATAGAAGTTTTAGTTGAAATGAGGCCCCTAATCTACTTTGTTACATTACGAAGTATGGGCTAGACTTCAAATTGATGGAACGTTTGGAGATTAGGGCAATGAATTATCAGGATCGCTTTCATGCAGGGCGCGTTCTAGCTGATTTACTAAAGAAGTACGCGAAACGAACAGATGTACTCATATTGGCGTTACCACGAGGGGGTGTCCCTGTTGCCTATGAAATTGCGAATAAACTTTCGCTTCCATTTGATATTTTCATTGTTCGTAAGCTTGGCGTTCCTGGACATGCAGAATTAGCTATGGGAGCCATTGCGTCGGGCGGAATAACTGTTTTGAACGATGAGATAGTCAATGCCATGCTCATATCGAAAGAGGCGATTAATACAATTCAAAAATCGGAACAAGACGAATTATTACGGCGTGAGTTGGTTTATCGAGGAAAAAAACCATTCCCTAACTTAGAAGGAAAAACAGTAATCCTGGTAGATGACGGTATCGCGACAGGTTATACTATGCGAGCGGCAATTGCTGCATTAAAACAGAAAAATCCAGCTAAAATTATAGTCTCAGTTCCGGTGGCCGCCCGCTCGACCTGTGATGAAATCGCTCCTCTAGTTGACGAAATTATTTGTCCCATGCGCCCGGTTAATTTTTATGCTGTAGGCTTGTGGTACAGTGATTTTTCACAAACAACCGACGATGAAGTGATGCAATTATTGCAAAAAAGCTAAGTATCACTCAAACTTATCCTCCTCGCATTAACCATGTAGCGATGAGGCATGAGATGAACAATTTAACCAATAAAATTATTTTAGTGACAGGAGCTTCCAGTGGAATTGGTCAGGCTTGTGCTCGTTTGTGCGCACAGCAAGGAGCTCGATTAATACTGTGTGCTCGCCGAGTCGAACGACTTGAAGCCTTAGCCAAAGAGTTGACTCAACTTTATGGAGAGGAGCATTACGTTTTACCTTTAGATGTATGTGATCCTGAACAAGTTAAAAAGCAACTAGGTTCCTTACCTGGCCAATGGCAATCCGTGGATGTATTAATTAACAATGCGGGATTGGCTTTAGATAGTTTGCCTTTGCAAAAGGGAATTGAAGAACATTGGGATATCATGATTGATACAAATATCAAAGGATTACTCTATGTCAGTCGTACTTTGATACCAGGTATGTTGGAGCGAGGTCGTGGTCATGTAGTCAATATCAGTTCTGTGGCAGGTCACGAATGTTATCCCAATGGCAATGTTTATTGTGCAACGAAACATGCGGTCCATGCTCTTTCAAAATCAATGAGATTGGATATGTTAGGTAAACCTGTTCGAGTTACTGAAATTGCACCGGGTGCGGTTGAAACTGAGTTTAGTGAGGTCCGATGGAATGATAAACAAAAGGCAAAAGAGTTTTATCAAGATTTTCAGCCTTTATTAGCAGATGATATAGCAGATGCGATAGTTTATTGTATAACTCGCCCAAAACATGTAGATATCGAAGAAATGACGATTATGCCCACAGTACAAGCATCAGCTAATCATTTAGCGAGAGATAAGAAATAAGTAAAGTTTGCGCAAAATTGCTCGGGCTCCACCTTCAATGGTCTATTATTTATATATATAGGTGATGGCTAATCCTGGCTGAACCATTTAATAGTGCCAGATTAGGGGGTTGTGTTGGAGCGTGGTGTGCAAGCCTATGTACCCAGTAGGAAGCCTAAAGCGTTCCATAAACCTCCATAGTGAACCACGTAAGAGGCTCAGTATACAGGAAGTCGTCGCCTGTATTTTTTGAGCACTAACCCCCCCCGCAAATTATTTAAAAATAATCATTTTGATTAAACTATATACATATCGTATACTTAATCTACAGAAATTAGAGTTGCAATAAAGGCCAGGAGGCTATTATGAAAATACTAATGATTTCCGTAGTCTTAAGTACCCCCCTTTTCTTAACTGCTCTGCTTGCTTTTGCGGCTCTACCCTCTGTGCTTGAGAATCCAGCACTGAAGGACAGATGCTGCAGTTAACAATAATTTACCCAAAGCAACCAATTATTGCCTATTGGTATCGATGGCATGATTGGAACCCTTGGTAAATTTTTAGTTATGTCTCTTAGGGTTCACTATTGAGGAAGAGATCATGAATAAATTAATACTTGCGTTAATGGTATCAGGAATGACATTTTTAGTCACAGGGTGTGTTACGCAGCGTGTTTATACTCCATCTTATACTAAAACTTATTATACCCCAGCTTACACGACTCCAGCTTACACTTATTCGGCCGGTTATCATACGAGCCCATATTGGGATATAGATTATTATAATGATAGCGATGCATATTATTATGGGTATAACGATTTAGGTGATGTGGGGTATTGGGGTATGTACAATAGCTATCAGGTTTATTAATTAATGATTTTATCTGGTTGAGATAGATCCTCGTAGTTAAGTGCGAGGATCTAAGAATTTCCAACAATCTTTAATTAATAAATGAAATTGGAATTTTCGGCGTGCATTTTTATTATTCTTTGGCGCGAGAAACGTACTCACCTTTGCGAGTATCTACTTTAATTAACTCTCCAGTTTGTACAAATAAGGGAACGCGCACTACCGCTCCGGTTTCTAAAATGGCGGGCTTTCCACCACCTCCAGAGGTATCGCCTTTTAATCCAGGATCTGTCTCGGTAATTTCTAAAATTACAAAATTAGGCGGTGTCACTTGTATGGGTTCATTATTCCAAAGGGTTACGATACAAATATCTTGTTCTTTTAACCATTGTGCCGCATCAGCAAGTACTTCTTTACTTAAAGCATATTGTTCAAAATTATCAGGAACCATGAAATGCCATTGTTCACCATCGTTATAAAGATATTGCATTTCTACATCGGCAACGTCAGCAGAAGGTAATGATTCATTTGATTTAAATGTGCGCTCTACAACTCGACCTGTTTTCAAGTTACGAATTTTAATGCGGGTAAAAGCTTGTCCTTTTCCTGGTTTTACAAATTCACAGTCGAGAATGGTACATGGGGCGTCATCAACCATTACTTTCAAGCCATTTTTAAATTCATTGGTGCTATAAATTGCCATTAGTGCTCCACAGTTGAGATTTTGCTTCGTTTTAGTTAAAGTTCGCACAGTTTATCAAGTCTGTGTAATTAATGCGAGATTCCTCTTTAAGTTGGCAAAAAAATTTGGCACAAGGTTTTGCTTCAGTCACTGAATTATTAAATTTTCTGGAGCTGCCTTTATCTACTGGAAACGTGCACGCTGAAAAGCAATTTTCTAGTCGTGTTCCTTTAGGATTTGCTAAACGTATGCAAAAAGGTAATCCTCGTGATCCTTTATTGCTCCAAGTTTTAGCGACTGAAGATGAATTACAAAGTAATGAAGAATACAGTGACGATCCTTTAGAGGAGCGCAGTAGTAATCCAATTCGAGGATTAATGCATAAATATTACGGTCGAGTGTTGTTAACTTTGACCGGGGTCTGCGCAGTGAATTGCCGTTATTGCTTTCGCAGACATTTTCCCTATCAAGACAATAATCCTGGACGCAATGGATTTAAAGCCATTTGTGACTATATAGCCCAAGATGCAAGTATTACCGAGGTAATTTTAAGTGGCGGTGATCCCTTGTTGGCCTCTGATTTGGTACTGGCCGAGTTAATAAAACAATTGGAAGAAATTCCTCATTTACATACCTTACGCATTCATACACGGATTCCTGTAGTATTTCCCGAACGGATGGAGCAGAGCTTACTTGCACTATTACAAACAACGCGATTCAAGAAGGTAATTGTGTTGCATTGTAACCATGCTCAGGAACTGGATGATTCGGTAGGTCGAGTCCTTCGTGAGTTACAACAAATAGGATGTCATCTTTTGAATCAAACTGTTTTACTCGCAGGAATAAATGATGAGGCTCATATTTTGGCTAATTTAAGTCAAACTTTATTTGAATATGGAGTTTTACCTTATTATTTACACCGATTGGATAAAGTAAAAGGAGCTGCTCACTTTGATTTGCCGTTTGAGAAAGTACAAGCTATTTATCAGCAATTACAAAATCTTTTGCCAGGATACCTTTTACCGCGTTTGGTTTGCGAAGAGCCCGGAAAATTAAGTAAAACTCTATTAATTTAGGGTATACTGGAGCCTAATACTTTGCTTTTTCAAACAAAATTTCAATAAGCTAACGGGTGATCCCCATGCAAAAGTTTTAAGAGATAAAGAATGAAAAAATTACCTGTATTAAATCCCGGAGATGCGATTGAAATTATTGCACCTTCATCTCGAAGTACGGACAGTCAATTGCTCGAGTTAAAAGAATTATTAGAGTCTTGGGAGTTGAAATGTATCGTGCAACATGACATTTTTGCTCAGGATTTCTTATGTGCTAATACAGATGAGATGCGATTTAAACATTTGAAAAACGCCTTACACAATCCCGAAACAAAAGCAGTAATTTGTGTGCGTGGTGGTTACGGTTCGACGCGTTTAATTCCCCGATTAGCAGAACTTGAACCTCCTGAATCGGTTAAACTATTCATTGGCATCAGTGACATCACCTGTCTGCATCTTTATTTGCAACAACATTGGGGTTGGCCCACAATTCATGGGGCTGCTGCGCCTGATAAATTTTCCAAAGACTCAATTGCAGCCGTGAAGTCTATTTTATTGGGGGAGACTCCGGCTAAGTTCACGGGGCTTATTCCATTGAACAAGGCTGCACAAAAAGAGAAGACTATTAAGTCTCCGGTTACTGGGGGCAATTTAGCAATCATTCAATCTGGTATTGGCACATGTTGGCAAATGGATGGTCGAGATAAAATTATTTTGCTGGAAGAAGTAGGTGAACGAGGATATCGTGTGGATCGAATGCTGGAGCATTTAAAACAAGCAGATATCTTTACAAATGCGGCAGCAATTCTATTGGGCGATTTTCTCAATGGGGATGAACCAAATGGTTCTTCTTTAATTGAACCCGTCTTACAACGTTTTGCTGAACGTAGTGCTATTCCAGTACTAAGAATTGCAGGGATAGGACATGGTACAATCAATTTTCCTATCCCTCTGGGAACAGAAGCACATTTGCAACTTGGCGAACATAGCCAATTAACGTGCTTTCGCTAACTTGGGAGCAGCAAAAGCAGTACTTGCTGCCCCCGTTTTTTAAATCGTACTTCCTTCCTCTCGATACAGCTTAATTAACTTTTCTTGAGCGCAACTCGTTCCTTGCGTTACTGGTTTATAACTTCCATCACTTTGCATTTCCCACGTATTGCTGTTGTCCTTGAGGTAGTTTTTAATAATTTCTTGCTTGATCCGCTTTTTACATTGCTCATCCAGGATTGGAAACATAATTTCAATGCGATGGTATAAATTTCTTTCCATTAGATCAGCGCTTGAACAAAAGTAATGTTCTTCTTCTTGAATCCGAAAATAAAATACTCGATGATGTTCCAAGAAGCGTCCAATATAGGAAAGTACTCGTATATTTTCCGAAATACCGGGTATTCCGGGTTTTAAACAACAGACTCCCCGCACAAGCAAATTTATTTTCACTCCCGCTTGTGATGCCTTATATAAGGCCTGAATTATCGTTTTATCGGCTAATCCATTTACTTTTAAAAGGATCTCGGTGTCTTCATTTTTTAATCCAGCTGCAGTACATTGTTCAATATATTGCAATAGGGTTTTTTGTAAGGTAAATGGTGAATGGCTTAGTGCTTTAAGTTTGACAACTTTACCCAGCCCAGTTAACTGTTGGAAAATAATTTGAATATCTGAGGTAATCGTTGGTTCGCAAGTTAATAAACCTAAGTCAGTGTATCGTTTTGCTGTGTACTCATGGTAGTTACCGGTGCTTAAATGGACGTAACGCTTTAGTTTTCCATGAGCTCGACGAACAACTAGGGTCATTTTAGCATGGGTTTTATAGCCTACGACTCCATAAAGCACCAGAATTCCCGCGGCATGTAATCGGTTTGCTAATTTTAGATTGGATTCCTCATCAAAACGAGCCCGTAATTCGATTACTGCGGTCACTTCCTTGCCAGAATGAGCTGCATCAACCAAAGCATCGACCATTACAGATTCTGATCGGGTACGGTATAATGTTTGGCTTATTGCCAACACATTGGGATCGCTTGCTGCCTGTCTTACAAAATCAATAACGAGTTCAAAGCTTTGATAGGGATGATGAAGGAGAATGTCTTGTTCATCGATCACATTGAATAGATTTCGTTCTGATCTAGGAAATTGAGGATATTGTGCTGAGAAAGGGGGGTAATTCAAGTCAGGTCTTTCAATGCTGTTAATTGCAGTCAAATGACGTTGTATATTAACGGGCCCATCACAATAATAAGTATCTTCATGGCGAAGATGATATTTTTGTAATAAAAAATCCACAATTTTCTCGGGACAATTTTTTTCAATTTCTAATCGAACCACATGACCATAATGACGAGAAAAAATTTCTCGTTGCACAGCCTTCGCCAAATCATCAATTTCTTCTTCTCGTAAAAAAAGATCACTATTTCGAGTAAGACGAAACGAATAACAACCACTTATTTCCATTCCTGGGAATAAACTATTAACGTGGGTAGTAATAATCGAGGAGAGATGAACAAAATAATGCGCATCTCCACATAACTCCGAAGGCAAATGAATGACTCGAGGAAGTGATCTCGGAGCATGTACCACTGCATAATTAATGTTACGATCAAAAGCATCTTTACCACTTAAAGAAATAATGAAGTTTAGGCTTTTGTTAATTAGTTGTGGCAAGGGATGTGCTAGATCGAGCGCAATAGGACTAATTACCGGTTGAATCTCGTGCTTAAAATAGTGTTTTGCCCACAAGTGAATATCATCAGTCCATTGTTCGGTATCAAGAAAATAAATATTTTCCTTAGCTAGGGCTGGAAGGAGTTGTTTATTAAAGATCGAGTAAAGCTGATCGATAAGTTTATGTGTTTTTTGACTGATTTGGCTAAATGCTTCATCAGATCGTAAACCATCAATAGTTAATTTTCCTGAAGACATTGCAATTTTTTCTTTAAGGCCTGCTACACGTATTTCAAAAAACTCATCAAGGTTACTGCTACAAATACTTAAAAAACGCATTCTTTCCAGCAAAGGCACCCGTTCATCATTAGCCAGCATCAGAACACGCTGATTAAATGCGATAATTGAGAATTCTCTATTGATGTAGTATTCGGGATTGTCCAACACAGTGTCCAAGTGTAACTCCATTTTTCTTACAAAAAGTAATAAGGCTTGGCTATGTTATTATTTTAGGTCTTAACGGACCAGAAAAAAACATACCACTATAAATCCTATAAACCCATAAAAAGGTGATAAGTTCCAGAAGGTTAACGCAAGAAAAAAAACCAAACAACACAACACAATAGGGATTGAAAAATACATACCTACAACGCCCTGCCCAACTGAGTAACTGGCAGCTGCAAGTAAGGCCAATGCACCATATTGTACACCTATCATTATTTTTCGCATTCCCGGCCCATTATGGCTTGTAAGCCAATGATAGCCTGCTATCGCCATCAGTAGTCCCGGTAAATTAAGACTTAGAACAGCAAGGATTAAACCAGTGATTCCGGCAGCTTTATATCCAATAAGGGCCGATAATTTAACCCCGGTCAATCCTGGAAAAATAAAACTTGAACCCACCATGGCGATAAATTCTTCTTGTCCTATCCAATGTCGATAATCAACAGCTTCATACTCCAACAGCTTTAACATTGAATTCCCACCACCTAAGGAAATAAGACCAATTTTTCCGAAGCTTAGGATGATCGCGACTAAGGTATTTATCATAATTTCATTAAATTTTTCAGGAAAGTTACATATTCGCAGGAAACAGGTTCATCCAGCAAGTGTTTGGAAATAGTCTCTACCAAATGAAGCGATTTTCCTTCGATACATAAGCTAAAATAAATTTGGTTGCATACCTCGACACGAGCGAGTTCAATTTTTATGCTGGGTTTCGTTGGCAATTTATAGATAAGTGCTTCTTTTTTGACACAAACCTCAATTCCTTTCTGTTCAACTTGCTGTGCTATTTCTTGTAAATCTGGAGGAAGAGGTTGATCATAAGAATCGCTAAGAATTATTTTTGCTCCATAACCTGCTGTATGGTTTGATTGTTTGAGTAGAGGCTTGTAAAGCAATTGTTCCCTGCGTTTCTTAATGTTGTAATTTGTTCCAGGTAGCAAATAATAGTAATCTTCTCTATGTTTTTGCTTGTATTGAGCTAAATCGAGTAATGAGTCATCAATAATATTTAAGATAATTATTTTATTATCCGGCCAAAAGAAACGCTTTTCCCATTTTATCTGCTCGTCTTTTTTATCTACTAAAGTGGGCAAAGACAAGCCAGTTTTGGGAGTAAACTCGAAATTCCAAACCAAACGTTGGTTCATGCTCAATTGCTACTCGTAAAATAAAGAGTATATACTACACCTTTATTATGCAAAGCAAGGGAAGGTATTGATATTATGGCCATTCTATTTTTTTTAGTGTACCTAATATTTACTTTGATTGTTCTTTACCGAGCAATGAATCCATTAGTTTGGGAGTTGGGTAGCGTTTTTTACTTAATTGTTGCCACTTTTGCTATTGGTTTGCCTTGGATTATTGGTTTTCTGCTCTGGCTTGTGATTATTGTCGCATTACTCGTAGTCTATCTTGAGCCGTTACGCGCCTCGATTGCGGACCACCTTTATAAGAGAGCTGGCAAATCGATTCCTAAGTTATCCAAAACAGAGGAAGAGGCTCTCAATGCAGGGGATACTTGGTTAGAACAAGATATCTTTACTGGAACCCCTAATTGGAACCGACTGGCGAATGTAGCTACAGAACTCTCTACAGAAGAACAAGCCTTTCTTGAGAATGAAACGAACACTTTATGCAGCATGATCGATGAGTGGGAAATTAGCCAAACACGTGATTTACCCGAAAAAGTTTGGTCCTATATGAAGGAAAATGGATTTTTTGGTTTGGTCATTCCCAAAGAATATGGTGGCAAAGGATTTTCGGCGCGTGGTCATTCTGATGTAGTAATGAAAATATCCAGTCGTTCTGGAGTTGCTGCGGTAACGGTGATGGTTCCTAACTCTTTAGGCCCTGGCGAATTAATTAATTACTATGGTACCGAGGAACAAAAGAATCATTACTTACCACGTCTTGCAAAAGGTATTGATATTCCTTGTTTTGCACTAACAGAACCCGGGGCTGGTAGTGATGCAACCTCCATTCAATCTACTGCTATCGTCATGAAGAAAAAAGTAAATGGCAAAATGGTACTCGGATTAAATATTACTTTAGATAAACGCTGGATTACTTTAGCACCCGTAGCAACCTTAATTGGACTTGCAGTAAACGTGAAAGATCCCGATGGTTTATTGCAGGGTGAAGGACAAGAAGGTATTACCTGCGTGTTGATTCCACGTGACACTAAGAATCTGGAAATTGGCAATCGTCACTTACCTTCGGATCAACCCTTTATGAATGGCACAATTCGTGGAAAAGATATTTTTGTGCCCATAACCACAGTGATTGGCGGTCAGCAACGGATAGGTAATGGATGGCAGATGTTGGTCGAATGCTTATCAATTGGTCGCTCCATTTCTTTACCGGCGCTTGGAGCGGGTTCTTCCTCTACTTGTTATTTGGCAACGAGTGCATTTGCGCGCATACGTTGTCAATTTGGTGTGGAAATTGGCCAATTTGAAGGAATTGAAGAAAAACTTGCAGAAATCGCAGGTTTAAATTATTTGATTAATTCAAACCGATTAATGACTGTAGCCGCGGTGAACGAGCATAAAAAACCTTCTGTAGCCTCTGCAATTGCGAAATATTTTAATACAGAATTGGCGCGATCAGTGGTTAATGCCTCAATGGATGTGCATGCAGGAAGAGCTGTAGTGGTGGGTCCACGTAATTATCTCACCAATTTTTATAATGGAGTGCCTATTTCTATTACGGTGGAAGGGGCTAATGTGATGTCACGTAACTTATTGATTTTTGGACAAGGCTCGATGGCATGCCATCCTTATATTCGCCAAGAGTTTTACGCAATATCCAACCAAGATAAAGAAGCTTTTAGAGAAATAATTTGGAAACATATTCAATATTTCATGCAAAATTTTGCCAAAACTATTTGTTCTGGATGGACGGGTGGGATATTTATTAGTGCTCCTAAACAAAAAATGAAACGTGAATATCAGCGGTTGGCACGCCTTAGCCACGCTTATGCATGGTTGGCGGATTTGTCTCTAATAGTCTTGGGGGGAGATTTAAAACGTAAAGAGCGACTTTCTGCGCGTCTTGCTGATGGTATGTCCTATCTTTATATGGCCATGGCTGTTTTACGTAATGTACAATTAAATAATGAAAATCCAGATGATGTATTGCATGCTCAATGGGCTGTTTCCTATTGTTTTTATCATGCACAACGTGCAATGATCGCATTATGCTACAATTTTCCGTCCCGATTTTTAGGCGCTTTCGCTCGTGTTTTGGCCTTCCCTTTAGGACAAACGATGCGTTATCCAACGGATAAGCTGGATCAGCAATTAGCACGATTGATGACCAAGAATAATCAGTACCGCGATCGGTTGAAAAAGATTGTTTATTTAAGTGGGGATGCAAAGCAACCAATCGACAAAGTAGAGCAAGCTTTACAGCAAATCATTAAAACGGATGATCTAGCCAAAAAAATGGGCGACTTAAGACGAGTTAAATTCGGTAAGTTAAGAGATAAATTAAAAGAAAAAGTGGTGCTTAATGAGCTCACACAACAGGAAATGGATGCGTTACTTGCAACTGAAGCGGCGCGATGGGATGCTATTTTAGTTGATGAGTTCACTTTTGATTCCATGAAAAACCCATTATTTAACTCAGTTATTGATGAGATTAAATCACCCTTTATGCAGGAAGATGTTTCTTCTTAAAGAAGGATTTCCCGCGGGAAACCGCGGGTTTTAGTTATGTAATCTATCAGTTTTTCAGGAATAAAGAATAAGTAATAGGCTATACAACCTATATTTACGCGTTTTTAACAAGCAAGCTGAAAAAGCAGTTATCTTATAAATAACGTTAGTTTGCTATAATAAGTCAATACAAAATAGAATTCTTGTGAGAAATGTATGTCCTCAACTTCACCTGTAATATCATCGGGTAATGATAAAACCTTCGTTAGAGAAGATCTTCTAAAAGCAATGCAACTTGCAGGAACCTCAGCAGAGCTAGCTCAGTATTTAAAAAAACAAGTCCATGAGATAGTTGATACTTCGAGAGCTTTTAAAAAATCGCCCGAGAAAATGCAAGTGGCACAACAAATAATAAAAGCGGTTGACGAATTTACGCAACTTGTGGAATATAAATTTTCTGAACAAGAAAAGAAAATCTGGGCTGGTATACCGCCGAATTCAAGGTTTGAAAATATACACCGTGGAATCACCCAGGAAGCGGTAGAATTATTAGAGAAAAAAGGTTTTGCGGGAATCCGATTCGATTATGCTATCAAGCAGACTGGAGATGAGAAAGGACATTTTGTTCGCGGATATGCGTCTATAGAGAAAGGAGCTCCTCCATTGGATGGCGAAACAGTAGATGCTTTAGATCGTTTGTTTAATGCATGGTTAGCAAATGAACATCAAGTTCTAACTGAGAATGGTTTTTTCTTTAAAACGGACGCAGAAGGGAATAAAACAAGGCAGTTGACTGCAGATGAAGTAGAAGAGATCATGGCTGATTCAGCACAGGGCTTTAAGGATTATTTACAAAGCAATCATGCTGAAACCCCACTGGTGGCTCGCCAACGAGAATACCCAGGTGAACAGCGATTGGAAGAAGCCAAGAAGGCCGCAGCTCAAAAAGCTGTAGAGCGTGTAATAGAAGAGGAAGAAGCGGAAAAAGTCGAGGCCGAAGTTCAACCCCAAAACATTAGCCCAACCTAAACGGGGCTTTTTTACTGTTTAAAAAACAGTGCAAGAGGTCTAAGTTATTTACATGTAGTGAATGCTGATTTTAGATCATATTCACTGCATGTAATCTTTCTAAAGTTCCTATATCAAACCAAAGGCCACTATAAAGACTGGCTGTTACTTTATTTTCTCCAGCGTATTGACGGATTATAGGTGCAACTGAATAGCGACCGAGTTTGTAATTAGAAAATATATCTGGATGATAACAGCAGATACCTGCAAAGGTGTATTTTCGATCTGCATTACTTAGTTGAGTTTGATTGATTAATCCGAAATCTCCAAGATGATTAAGGGCTGGATTTTTATTTACTAAAATTACATGAATGGTATGAATATTTTCGGGCTGTAATTGAGAGAAGTCAAAATCCGTATAGATATCCGCATTGACAGTGATAAAAGGTTTATCACCAAGCAGTGGCAGTGCATTTACAATACCTCCACCTGTTTCTAAGCCTCCTGGCGGTTCCGGTGAATAACAAATTTCAATTCCCCAACGAGCTCCATCACCTAAATACTGACGGATTTTTCCCCCAAGATAGGCATGGTTTATGACTAATCGTTCAAAACCTGCTTTTGCTAAATTGCTTACATGGTGCTCTATTAAAGGCTTTTCTTTAACAATGCAAAGGGCTTTGGGGGTGATATCAGTAAGTGGTTTTAAACGATCGCCACGTCCAGCAGCTAATATCATCGCAGTTTTCATGGTAGATAAACTCTCATTTGCATAAATTGAAAGAATGAATGTAATTCCTCATAAATTTCTGTACATTCAAGTACATATTTAAAAGTTAAAGGTAAGTCTTTAAGATATCCAGGTTTGTTATCGCGTAAATGCAAGCGAGAAAAGATTCCTAAAACTTTTAAATGTCTTTGTAAACCACAAAGATCAAATGCACGGATAAATTCAGGCAAGGAATAATCTTTAGTTAAAGTACTTTGAGCGTAAAAAAATTCAACCCATTCCAGGACTTTACTTCTTGGCCAGGAAATATAACAATCTTTGAGCAAAGAAACCAAATCATAAGTAAATGGGCCAATCATTGCATCTTGAAAGTCAATAACTCCCAAGGTTGATTCCACCTCATTTTGTAATAGCATCAGATTGCGAGAGTGGTAATCACGATGAATAAAAGTCAACGGTTGAAGGGCTACTTCTGTGGCGATCCAATCCATGGTTTGTTGTACTAAAGAATGTTCAACTTGTGTTAGTTGTAAATCGAGATATGCTTTAAAAAACCATTCAGAGCATAAACTCATTTCTTTGAGCATATGTGCTTTATCAAACTGTGCAAGAGTCGGATTGTAACTGGAACAGTTTTGAATTTTAAATAAAGTGTTTATTGCATGATAATAATGTTCATCCACGTTTTCGGAGTGAAGGGCATTCAAGAGAAGTTGATCTCCTAAATCACTTAATAATAAGAATCCATCGGCTAAATTAGTTGCTAGAATTTTCGGCGTTTGAACTTCCACTTTCTCAAGGGTTTGTGCAATATATATAAAAGGTTTAAGATCCTCTTTTCCTGGAGGCGCATCCATAACAACTTGGGTGATTCCATTATATTTAAGACGAAAATATCGTCTAAAACTGGCATCTCCAGCCAAAGGAGTTAATTGGAAATCTTGTAGTTTTAGCGTATCAATTAACCATTCTTTAAGTGCGTTTTCTCTAGCATGCATGGTATACTTTCCCATCATTATTTCTGGTTGTAACTTATAACCAAGATCTCCTCTCTCATGAGTAGAGAGAATAAAGAGGTAGGTTGTGGTATGAATTATACCGCAATACCTTTAGCGTGAACGCGACGATCTTAAAGTAAACAGTTACATATTTTTTGTGTGCATAATAAGGCATTTTATTACCCGTGAACAAGATTTCATTTAAATGGTTCTTGATGAGCATCTGTATGACCTTACTTATTTTGCTCATGGTAATTTATCATGCGTTAGCCCATTCTGCTTCTATAATTAATGAACCCGTTCAAGCCTGTGTCATCGCTCGCGATGTGGATTTAACTGATTCAGTGAGGGCGAAATTTGCTCAATGCTTAGGTTGGCACGCTGATCAAAGTTCCCCGATTTGCCTTGGTTCATATCAACCGCTCACGGTGACGCCGCTTGCCTCACCTGATGAAATCAGGATTATGGCCGATCAAGTTTCTTTTTATCAAGATAAGCCATCCACCTTATCGGGCCATGTTGAAGTACAGCAAGGTCAAAGAATAGTCAATGCACAAACAGCACATGTTTATCGTGATCCAAAAAGTAAAGAGGTCACGAAAATAGAATTTTTGGGTAATGTTCATTACCTGGAACCTGATAAATTATTGATTGCTCGTAAAGCAACAATCAATCCTCAAGATAAATCAGGTCAAACTGAAGATGTACTCTATCGTTTTAATACCAACAAACATTCGGCAATCTTGCCTGCATGGGGAAGAGCCAGTTTAATGCAGCGCTTTCCAAATTCAGATTACTTATTACGGCGGGCGACATACACTACTTGTGCCCCACAAGATAAAGCTTGGGATATAGAGGCTAAATCAATTGTCATTGATAACAAGAAAAAGATGGGTGTCGCTAGGAATGTTAAGTTACGTATTCATGACTGGCCGCTACTTTATGTTCCTTACCTGAGTTTTCCTACAACTAAAGAACGTAAATCAGGTTTCTTAATGCCTATAGTGGGATATTCGAATGTAGGGGGTTTTGATCTAGGACTTCCTTATTATTGGAATATTGCTCCAAACTATGATTTGACTGTAACACCGCATCTTTATACTGAGCGGAATGTTATGTTAAGCGGAGATTTCCGTTATTTAACGCCACACAGCGTGGGCTTTCTTACTGGGAGTTTTTTACCGAACGATGCTGCATACCGGAATTTTTTGGACAATCATGTAGAAGAATTCCCCTTTTTTAGAGATAAGTCAACAAATCGATGGTCATTTGGGGTTCGTGATACCACGCAATTGAGCTCTAATTTGCGTTTAAATGTAAATGTGCAACAAGTTTCTGATGATTATTACTTCCAGGATTTTAGTACCAATTTGGCACGGATTACTCAGCGACAATTATTGCGCCAAGCCGATTTAACTTATTCGACAGAACATTGGACTTTTAGAAGTATGGTTCAAAGTTTTCAAACATTACACCCGATCAATGAGACTCCTATTCTTGATCAATATGAACGTTTACCCCAAATAAATGCTCGTGGTTATTATTATGACTTGCCCGCGCAGGCCAATTTAAATATAACAGGGCAATATGATCAGTTTGTTTGGCCGACATCACCTCAATTTTTACGAAAAATGCCTCAGGGACCAAGGTTCCACCTAAACCCAATTCTTTCTGTGCCACAGCGAACGAGTTGGGGATTTATAACACCATCAGTTGAGTTTGTAGAAAACTACTATCAGGTCCAGAATAATTGGATTGATACGAACACTGAAGATAACCGTTTTATTCCTCGTTTTAGTACCCATGGTGGTTTATTTTTTGATAGGAACTTTAATTGGAGGGGTAAGTCATACACCCAAACTTTAGAGCCAAGTTTATATTATTTGTATGTTCCTTTTTATAATCAAAGTCAGCTTCCGATATATGATACGGGGAACATGATTTTTAATTTTGATCAACTATTTAGAACCAATCGCTTTTCCGGATTCGACCGAATTGGTGATGCTAATCAATTATCCTATGCAGTAACCACTCGTTGGCTTTCAGGAAGTACGGGTACTGAATTAGCCAGTTTTTCGGTGGGTCAAATTAAATATTTTTCGGATAGACAAGTACAGTTATGTCGTAGTCCTACCGGAATTTGCACCGCAAATCCTCTTGAGATTGGCCACTTATCTCCCTTTTCTGAAACATCCCCTATAGCTTCTCGGGCAGTTTATCACTTTAACCGATCTTTAAAAATTCTCGGTGATTATGTATGGGATCCTGCAACTTCCGGGACAAACAATGGGGATTTAAACTTACATTATCAACCTAAATTAAATGCAGTCATTAATTTAGGCTACAGCTATTTAGTTAATGGGGATGTGACCAAAGTTAGGAATAATGCAGGGGTAGATAATGCATTACATCAGGGAATGGTTTCTGCTGCTTGGCCAATCAGTGATCGATGGAGCGCTATTGGCGCATATAGTCATAATATTAGTAAAGATTACAGTATGATGTCTTTATTAGGGATGCAATATGATAGTTGCTGTTGGGCTGTGAGAATTTTGGGAGGAAGAACGTTTAAGAGTTTAAATGCAGAATATATGCCCCAATATAATAACAACATCTATTTGCAAATTTTATTAAAAGGCTTAGGATCAGTAGCAAATAGTGATCCTGGGAGTGTATTGCGTACTTATATTCCTGGATATAGTGATCCATTCCATAGTTAGATCGAACATTGGTATAAATTAAAACAGAGTCGCTTGTGTTTTGAATAAAAATAACCTAAATTGCTCGAAAAAAAGTAATAAGGATTAACATGTATAAAAAAATAACCCTTGCATGCCTATTGTTTGCTGTCGTTGGCATGACCGAAGCAAAACAATTATTGGATAAGGTGGTTGCAGTTGTTAATAACGGAGTAATCACTGCAAGTGAACTAAACAAACAAGTTGAATTGACAAAGAAACAAATTATTGCTCAAAGAATGCAAGTTCCAGAAGATTCAGTGTTACGTAAGCAAGTACTTCAACATTTAATTGATGTGAATGTACAGTTGCAGATGGCAAAGCAACACGGCCTCACGGTAGATGATACAGAGTTAAACCAGGCCATTGAAAAAATAGCTACTGCGAATCATGCCACTGTAACTCAATTGCGGGAGGAAATTACTAGACAAGGAATGACTTGGAATGAATACAGAGAAAATATTCGAAAAGAAATTCTTCTTTCTAACTTGCAACAAAAGGCGGTTGGGCGGGACGCTGCAGTTTCAAATGAACAAGTTGAGCAATATCTTAAAACAGAAGGGGGAATAATCAACCGTTCGGCACTGACCTATCATCTTCAGAATATAGTTATTCCCTTAAATGAAGAGCCTACATCAGAAGAATTAAAAAAAGCCAAGGCCAAAGCAGATTCGTTGCTGGTGCAAATAAAAAAAGGTGGGGATTTTAGTCGCTTGGCTATAGAAAATTCCAGTGGTGAATTTGCATTGGAAGGAGGTGATTTAGGTGAGCGTCATTTAGCTGAATTACCCGAATTGTTTGCTAAGGAAGTAGTAAATATGAAAGTGGGACAAGTATCAGGTCCCTTACGTGCAGGTAATGGTTTTCAATTAATTAAACTGGTTTCTATTGGTGGTGACAATCAACATCATGTCATAACCAAAACTCATGTTCGTCATATTCTTTTAAAGCCTGATCCAAGCATGCTTCCTGAAGATTCCAAAAAACAAGTGAATAATATTTATCAGCAACTAAAATCAGGCAAAGATTTTGCACTGATGGCAAAACAATACTCCCTGGATTCATCGAGTGCTGTAAAAGGTGGTGATTTAGGTTGGGTTTCGCCAGGAGTGTTAGTTCCTGAGTTTGAGAAAGCCATGGATAAGCTAGCTGTTAACGAGATAAGTCCACCTGTCAAATCACAATTTGGTTGGCATCTTATTCAAGTGCTTGGCCGTAAACAAGAAGATGATTCCGAAGCTTTTAAAAAGCAACAAGTACGACAATTTTTACAACAACGAAAGTTTGCTGAAGCAGTTCAAAATTGGCAACAACACATACGTTCGGATGCTTATGTGAATATCATTGAAAAGGAGCTGGCGTGAGGCCTTTGCTTATAAGCAGCGGGGAACCAGCTGGAGTTGGTCCAGATTTATGTCTGGCACTTGCGGGGTATAATTTTCCTTTGGTAATTTTAGGAGATCAGGCCGTATTAGAGGCTCGAGCTAAAGAACTAAATTTCGAAGTTTGTTTTACCCCTTATAAAACTGGACAAGTTGTTGAAACTAAACCTGGTCATTTGACCGTATG